>JANLQC010000582.1:0-6575 GCA_031367575.1 Betaproteobacteria bacterium
GCCCGCTGCCGCCGCCCGTTCCGTTGCACCGGTTGCGGCAACACCGGCGAAGGCCGCCATGATAACCTCGGGCGGATTCTCCAGTGATCAGTTGTCGCCCGACTCGACCAATTTTCCACCGCTCTATGAAGCGGCGATCCTGTACGCGGCCGATTGCTATGACGCCGCGCAGGAAACGCTGAGGGAACACCTGAAAACCAAGGACGGAAAAGACAGCATCCGTACCTGGCTGATGCTGTTCGATTTTTACCAGCTCACGCACAACCGCAAGGAATTTGACGCGATTTCAATGCTGTTCACCGTCAAGTTTGAGCGCTCGCCGCCGGTTTGGGCGGCATCGGCGGAGAATAGCGATCCGCGCCGCAAGGAAAAACGCGAGCGCAAGGATTTTTTCCCGCTGACGCCGGCTACGGATGGCGCACTGCTGGGCGAAATCGACAATTTCGAAGCGTTCGCCACTGACATGGGCAGTTGCCGCGTCGGCCTCGAAAAAGTGCTCGGCATGCTGTCTGAAGAGGCCGAGTTGCTGTCAATCGTGTTTCAACGCTTGCGGCGCGCGAAGTGTCCGATCTGGTTCAACGGCTTCAACGGATTCACGGCGATGCTGAAGAAAAGCATCAATGATGCATCAGGTAAACCGTTGCCGACCAGTCTCGGATATTGGTCTTTGCTGTTTGAGCTCTACATACTGGATGGCAAAAACGAGGAGTACGAGGAGCTCGGCCTCGAATATGCGGTGGCCTACGAAATGTCGCCGCCGCCCTGGGAAGTCGTGATGCGTCCGACCGGGCCGGATGGCACGCTCCCCGCGCCGGCCGGCACAACCGCCGCCGCCGCCGGGCAGATGGGATTCCCGTTGAAGGGTGTGTTCAGCGCGAGCAGCAAGGAGATGCTGCAACAGCTTTCGATTTACGCCGCTCCCAAGCAGGAAGTGCTGGTCGACATGAGCAATTTGATGCGTATCGATTTTGCCGCCGCCGGGCAATTCTTTGAAGCAATACGCGCCATTCACCTCGCGCAAAAACGCGTCATCTTGTCCAACCTGAACGAACTCACCGCCGCCTTGCTCGAAGTGTTCGGCATGACCAAACACGCGATCCTGATGCGCAAAAAAGCGGCGTAGCCGCGTTCGGCGCGGCGGCAAGAATCCGCGACGTGCAACGCAACACAAAGCAAAGCAACGCAAAGTAAAGCAAAGCAACACAATCTTATTTCAAATTTAACTCCCCACCCTGATTGAACATGGAACCCGAACAATTTCACGGCACCACCATCATTTCGGTGCGTCGCGGCGATAAAGTCGCAATGGGCGGCGATGGCCAGGTCACCCTCGGCAACATCATCGTAAAGGCCACCGCACGCAAAATCCGCCGCTTGCATAAAGATCAGGTGCTGGCCGGATTCGCCGGTGCCACGGCGGACGCTTTCACGCTGTTTGAGCGATTTGAAGGCAAGCTCGAAAAGCATCAGGGCCATTTGATGCGCTCGGCGATCGAACTGGCCAAGGACTGGCGCACCGACCGTATCTTGCGCCGCCTCGAGGCGATGCTCACGGTTGCGGATCGGAGCAGTTCGCTCATCATCACCGGTACCGGTGACGTGCTTGAGCCGGAACTCGGGCTATTGGCCATCGGCTCCGGTGGCGCCTATGCGCAGGCCGCCGCGCAGGCGCTGTTGCAAAACACCGATCTCGCCCCCGCCGACATCATCAAGAAGGCATTGACAATCGCCGGCGATATTTGCATCTACACCAATCAACACCACACGATCGAAGTTCTCGAATGATGACGCCGAAGGAAATTGTCAGCGAACTCGACAAGCACATTGTCGGGCAGGCGGCGGCCAAGCGCGCCGTCGCCATTGCATTGCGCAACCGTTGGCGGCGCGCGCAGGTGCCGGAGCCCCTGCGAAATGAAATCACGCCCAAGAATATTTTGATGATCGGGCCGACCGGTGTCGGCAAAACCGAAATTGCGCGAAGGCTCGCGCGCCTTGCCGATGCGCCATTCATCAAGGTGGAAGCGACCAAATTCACCGAAGTCGGTTATGTCGGCCGCGATGTCGACTCGATCATCCGTGATCTCGCCGAGATCGCGATCAAGCAGGCGCGCGAGCATGAAGCGGAAAAGGTGCGTCACCTCGCGCAGGACAACGCCGAAGAGCGGGTGCTCGATGTGCTGTTGCCACAGGCGCGAAATTTTGATTTTTACAACAAGGCCGATGCGGAAAATACCGACGAAAACAGCACGCGCCAGAAATTCCGCAAGATGCTGCGCGAGAACAAGCTCGACGACCGCGAAATCGAAATCGAGGTGGCGGCGTTGCCCGCCTCCATGGAAATATTCGGCCCGCCCGGCATGGAGGAATTGACGCAGCAGATTCAGGGCATGTTTCACAACATGGGGCAGAGCCGCAAAAAGACCCGCAAGCTGAACGTCAGGGAAGCAATGAAATTGCTGACCGACGAGGAGGCGATGAAACTCGTCAGTGACGAAGAAACCAAAATTGTGGCGATCCGCAACGTTGAACAGAATGGCATCGTTTTCATCGACGAAATCGACAAGATCGCAAGCCGTTCCGGCACCGAAATGCAGGGAGCGGATGTCTCGCGCCAGGGGGTGCAGCGCGATCTGTTGCCGCTGGTGGAAGGCACCACCATTTCCACCAAGTACGGCATGGTCAAGACCGATCACATTTTATTCATCGCCTCGGGAGCGTTTCACTTGTCACGTCCGTCGGATCTGATTCCCGAATTGCAGGGTCGCCTGCCGATCCGCGTCGAGTTGAATTCCCTTTCGATTGAGGATTTTGAAGCCATCCTCACCAAGACCGACGCCTGCCTCACCAAGCAGTATCAGGCGCTGTTGCAAACTGAAAACGTTGCCGTCGAATTTCCGTCGGAATCGGTTCGCCGCTTGGCTGAAATTGCCTTTGCCGTGAATGAGAAAACCGAAAATATCGGCGCGCGGCGTTTATATACCGTGATGGAAAAACTGCTGGAGGATGTGTCGTTCGATACCACGTCGAAGGGCAGTAATTTCGTCATTTCGGCCGAGTATGTGAACGAGAAACTGGGCGAGTTGGCGAAAAGCGAGGATCTCGCGAGGTACGTGCTCTAGCAATGCGTTGAATTTTGTTGCACATTCGCGGTGAAATTTGCGCTAAATTGTGTATCGCCCGATCACTCTCACCCAGACGCCATGCGCCAACTGATTTACGCCGCCTGCCTCGCTGCCATGCCACTCGCGATGATCATGCCGCCTTCCACGTTCGCCGCCGACTTCACCGCCACGGATCTGGCCGCCGAAGAAGGAAAATTTGCGGCCTACTCGGTAAAACATGGCATGCGCGCCGCCTTCATCGAATTTTTTGCCGAGAAATCCTGGTTGTTGCGGCCCGAACTGGTCGATGCGCAGACATGGCTGCAAGGCCGGCCCGACCCGCCGATTGTGCTCGACTGGAAATCGCAACGCACCATCCTTTCATCTTCCGGTGACATGGGATTTTCGACCGGCCCATCGATCTTCCGCAGGAAACCAATACCGGATACGCCTGATTTGCCGGCATTTCACGGCAACTTTTTTTCCATCTGGCAAAAGCAACAAAGCGGCAGGTGGAAAGTGCTGGTCGATCACGGCATCTCAAATGAACCGACCGCCACCCCCAATGCCCTGCCGGCCACGCCGCTCATTGCCCGCGATCTGCCCGCGCAAAAAAACGGCACGGTACTTCCGGCTGAAGATGCGGAACAAAAATTCATCGCCGCAAGCAAAAACATCAACGCGGCCTATCAGGGTGTGATCACCGCCGAAACACGCCTGCTTCGCGATGAACAATTGCCGATTGACGGCATGGCGGCCATCGCCGACTTCCTGAGGTCGCAGGAAGGCCGCTGGTCGTGGACGGTGAAATTGCAAGGAAGCTCGCGCGCCAACGATTTTGCTTACGCGGTCGGCAACTACCTCTGGCAGCCGAAAGACGGTGCCGCGCGGAAGGGCCAGTACGTGCGGGTGTGGGTGCGTGACGCCGCATCGAAATCACCACGCTGGACGCTCGCCGGAGATGTGCTGACACCGGAGCCGCCGCCGAAGACGTAACCTGCAAGTGGCGAATTCCCATTGCCGAACTTGCGTGGCGCTCCCAATTGACGCTAACCGAAAACAGGGTGGGCAATACGGCAATTTGTTCGGGCACGAGTTACCCGTGAACGAAATCGGTGATTACCCCCGATTGGACCGATTCAAGCAGGAAAGCATGCAGGTCAAATTCGACATCGGCTGCCAGGCCGGCGGCGGTGGCGGCTTCGAGCGAGGTGCCGCCTTGCAATGCGATCAGGAACTGCCACGCGCCCGCCGGGAGGGCCTGTATCACGACACCAATGCCGCCGCCCATGTCAAGCCCATCGCGTCGCACCAGCAAGGCGTCGCCGCCCCGCTCCCAGTCGATGTCCATTGCGCCAACGAAATCAGGCTGATTGACTTGCCAGATTCGCCGTAGCGGGAACGTGGACGACTGCAAGCGCACCGCAGGATGAAGGCGGAAAATGAGTGCGCCATGCTGGCCGGAATCGATGGCGGCGAGACGCCGCAAATCCAGCGGCGGTGCATCGGCGGCATGAAAACATTCGTGCCACGCCCATTCCAGCCGCGCCACGTCGGCCAGGTAAATCAGATTCTGTGCGTGAGGATAAGTGGCCAGAAACGCCGGCCATTCGCGACCAAACTGATTCAGGTCGCCCGACCGGGACGGTGTTTCGCGGATGAATTGATCGGCCGCGTGCCGAAAAAACGCATCGCCGACAATCCGCTCAACCACCGGAAACACGTCGCTCAGTGCGCCGCGCAAATTGCTGAAAACGTTGTAGCGATAAATTTCAATGCGCCGCGCGCTCGACAGTTTTCCATCGGAGACATGCGCGGCGGCACCGCCATTGCCTGCAATGATTGCGTCCGCAAACGCCTGCTGCAGGTCACGCAACATTGGCGGCGCTTGCGGATCGGCTGGCAACAATGTGGTTCGCCTTTTCCGCTTCTGCCAGCAAAATCGCGAGTGCGGGAATATCGGTGTCCCATTCGACGAGCGTTGGCACCGGCCCGAAGCGCGCCACCGCGTAATCAAACAAGCGCCAGACGTCGTCGCACACCGCCGTGCCATGAGTGTCGATCAGCACCTCGCCGGTGTCCTGAAAACCGGCCAGATGAATTTCGCCGACGCTGCCGGGTTCAATCGCGTCGAGGTAGGCGACTGCGTCAAAATTGTGGTTGGCGGCGTTGACATGAATATTATTCACGTCCAGCAAAATCCGGCAGCCGGCGCGGCGCGCAACGTCGCGGATGAATTCCCATTCTGGAATCGTGGAATCGATGAATTGCAAATAGCTCGATACATTTTCGACAAGTATCGGGCGCTGCAGAAAATCTTGCGTTTCGCCAATGCGGCTGACGACATTGTCGAGCGCCTCGGGCGTGTAAGGAAGCGGCAGCAGATCATTCAGGCAGCGGCCACCGACACCGACCCAGCACAAATGTTCGGATACCAAAACGGGCTCAATGGCATCGACGAGGCGTTTCAGTTTTCGCAGATGCACCCTATCAAGCGCATCGGTCGAACCCAGTGAAAGGCCGACGCCGTGGGTGCTGATCGGATAGTCTTCGCGAAATCGCGCGAGATATTTCAGCGGTTGCCCGCCATCACCGAAAAAATTCTCGCTATGGACTTCGAGAAACGAAACCGCCGGCGACTGCGCGAGAATCGCCTGATAGTGCGGTGCGCGCAAGCCGATACCGGCATGAGTGGACATTGGCGTAGCAGCGCGAATTTTCGTCGGGCTTGGCATGTTGGGAAAAAAATGCCCCCGCCGACAATGGCGAGGGCACCAATCTCAAGGGAACTGCAAATGGAACCGGGCTGCCAATCGAATTCAATCCGCCTTAATAAGCCTGTTTCGGCGCATCGCTCTTGGCGGGTGCCTTGGATTCGCCGGGTTTTTTCAGCGAGCCTTTCATCGATTCGCATGTCCCTTTGGCGACGTATTTCCATTCCTCAGGAATATTGTCGGCGGCGGCATTGCTCGCGCACGAATGCTTGGCGGTGCCGCAGTCATTCGCGCCCTTCTTGGCGATGCCGTAGCATTTTTCCTTGGCGGCGGCGGCGGGCTTGTCCTGCGCCACGGCGACACCGGAGGCGGCAAGCGAAACCAGGCCGGCAATTGCGCTGCTGACGATCAATTTGGTCGTATTCATGTTCTTCCTTTACAAAGTTGAATAAATTTGATGGCGGCTTCAATCCGGCAGACTCTTCGCGTCAACGCCAGAGAAGTTAATTCTACCGCCATGCGCACCCGATACGGTGAATCGTATCTTCAAGTCTTAAATCGGGTCGTCTGCGGAAGGTGGCCCCGCGTCGCCGTAGCGCCGCGCGAGTCGGCGCAGAAAAACCAGTTGCTCGTCAAAACGGCGGCAACTGAGGCAAATGTACAAATGATTCTTGAGGCTCTCCTGTTCAGCAGGCTGGAGTGCCGCATCCTGCTGCCGGCTCATGAGCCGCGCCGCTTCCTTGCATGACATCGCCGCCGG
>JANLQC010000599.1:0-3558 GCA_031367575.1 Betaproteobacteria bacterium
TTTCGTCGAACGAATAATCGTTGGCGACTGCCGTAAGAATCGATGAATCGGTGGTCAGGGCGATGGCTGCCAGCTCCGCACGTTCGCGCTCGAAGCGCCCGACCAACTCGGCGGCGAAATGTTGCGAATCGCTGGCCGAGCCACCGTTGCCGCAGGCGAGAATTTTTCCACCACCTTTGAGACAGTCCACCATCGCCTGCGCCGCTGCCGAGATCGATGGCGTGAGTGCGAGCGCGACCCGTTGCTTGGTCTCAATGCTGTCCTGAAAATGGCGCGCGATTCGGGCGTCGATATTGATCATGGGGAAATTTTACGCTTCAAACGCATTGGGTAGCCATTCGACATCTTTCACATTCAGTGAGTTCAATAGCACCGCATCAAAGCGGCATGGCGGCAATTGTTTCATGCCGGAAAGATAATGCTGTGCGGCCGAAATAATGCGCGCCTGTTTGGCGGAGGTGATGCTGGCCGCCGGCCCGCCGAAATCGTTGCCTTTGGGTGAACGGCGCGCCTGCCGCAAACGTACTTCGACAAATACCAGCGTCGCGCGTTCACGCATGACCAGATCGATTTCACCAAAACGGCAGCGGTAATTTCGCGCCACCAAAGTCAGGCCGCGGTTCAGCAGAAATGTTTCGGCAATTCGCTCGGCGTTGTCGCCGGTTTGTTTGGTGGTGAATAATTTTCCGGGCAAGGGAACCTCTGATTAAGTCGCTTTCAAAAAGATTGTGTTGAGATTGGGGCATATGCAAGGCGTGCGACGAAGGTGCGTTGCAAGGGCTACCGCACGAGGAGCACAACGCGGCAGATGTCCCGATATCGACGCAATATTTTCGGAATGGACTTGATCAGAGGTTCCCAAAGTCATTCGGATGGTTTGAAAAGAGTCGGTCGGCCGTCGCGCATCTCGCCCGCCGCAAGCATCCTCACGAATTGGTGGCCCTCCAAAGTGATGCGCCCGGTGACGCCATCGAGCGACGGAAATTTCCTTGGGTTGTCGAATTGGGCCACCAGTTGCGCGAGCCGCCAGGCATCAATGCCGAGTGCATACAGGCGCTCGTAATCGATCGGCATCGGTTCAACCGGTTTGGAGTACACCATCACGGCCGGATGATCGGGCTGCACAAACCACGGCATCTCCATGAAACGCACGCTTTCCAGATCAAGATTTTCCACCGCGTCGGCGCGCGGATCGATGGTCATGGAAGTCGAGAAAACCGGCATGCCGACCGGCAAATACGGTCGTGCAAAGCGGGCCAGTTTCATGTCGGTCGCCAGAAAAACCACGTCCGCCGTGGCTTTTTCGATCGCGGCCGAAATCCGCGTTCCGTCACGGGTCTCGGCGCCAATTGCAAGGCGCAATGCGATCTCGCCGCCGAGACGAATCCATTCTTTTTCGAAATTTTCCTGCAAGCGTCTGGCGAGCGGCGTTGCCGCCGTCACCACGGCGACGCGCCGGAGGCCATCGTTGGCGGCGGCGCGCGCGGCGAGACGCGCTTCCCAATCGAGGTTTAGCGAGACGTAGAAGAACTGCTCGGGAAGCTCACTGTCGATGAGCGTGGGGCTGGTGGTGGCGGGTGAGTTCAACGCCAGACTCGGCAGGCGGCCGGATTCCTTGACCATGATATTGGCGCCATCGCGTGTGACGCCGCCGATGATCGCCAGCGCGCCATCGGCCGTGGCCTTGCGATATTGCGCCGTCAGCGAGACGGTGTCGTCGTCGGCCGTGTAGACGCGATAGGGCGGCGCATTTTTTCCATCGGCATTGGCACCGGCAACGAATCCTTGCTTGACGGCATCGGCCACTTTGCCAAACGTTTTCGATGCAAGCGGCAAAATAAGGGCGATGTGCGGCGTTGCTTTTTCCGCTGGCTTGGCGGGTCTGGCATCGCCGAATTCCTTGAATTCGTCTTTCGCCGAGGGAACAGGAGTGGCGTTGGCGTTGATCGCCGCCGTCGTCGCAACCGGTGGGGTCGCAGGAGCGCCCGTGACCGGTGTCGCGATGTTGCGCGTCAGGACAATCGGCGCGCTTGCGGGAATCCGCTCTTGCATCGACAATGTGGTGGCAGAGCAGGCGACGACCGCGATAAGGAAAAACGCCGACAGCGCCAACCGAAAAACCGAAAACATTGTGTGCCGTGCGCGGCAGGAAAACAAAATTGTGAGCTCCCGGCGGGAAGAAAAATTGGAGTGTGCATTATATGTGGTTGCAACCCCCATCGGGAATCTGGGCGACATCACCCTGCGCGCAATCGACACGCTGAGAAATGCCGATGTCATTGCCGCCGAAGACACGCGTGTGACCAAAAATTTGCTTGGCCATTTGGGCATCGCAACGAAGTTGATCGCGGTTCACGAGCACAATGAACGCAACGCCGCTTCCGGCATTGTCAATTTGTTGCAACAGGGAAAGTGTGTTGCGTTGGTCACCGACGCCGGCACACCGGCCATTTCGGATCCGGGTGCAAAAGTGATCGCGGCGGTGCATGCCGCCGGATTTCGCGTGGTGCCGATTCCGGGTGCATCCGCACTGATCGCGGCGCTATCAGCGAGTGGCGAAGGTGAGTACGGATTTTCATTTCACGGCTTTCTCCCGTCAACCGCCGGTGAACGCCGCCGCGTGCTCGATGCACTGCGAAGCCACTCGCAGGCGCTAGTATTTTACGAGTCGCCACACCGCATTGTGGAAAGTGTGGCGGCCATGCATGCGGCGTTCGGCGATACGCGCACGCTCGTGATCGGCCGTGAGCTCACCAAAAAATTCGAAACCGTTCACCGTGTCGCATTGGCGGACGCGGTCGCGTGGCTTCAAGCCGACAACAACCATCAGCGCGGTGAATTCGTGCTGATATTGTCAAACCCTAGCACTGGCGCGGCTTCCGAGGCTGAAGTGGCCAAAGAACAAGCACTGGCGCGGACTTTATCGGCGTTGTGCAGTGAATTGCCATTGAAGCAGGCGGTGGCACTGGCGGTGAAAATTAGCGGTGAGAAGAAGAATAAAGTCTACCAAATGGCCTTGCTGATGAAGGGTTCCTCGGCGGCACCGTGATCATCGTTTTTCAACGCCGCGCGAGATATTGCGTCGCGCGCTTTGTTTCGTTGTGGGTGCCTTGCGGGTTGTTGGCGATGGTGAGAAGTTGCCGATAGTATTTTTTTGCCTTGTCGCTGTCCTTGATCGCCTCGGCGGTGCTTGCGGCGGCATAGAGGCTCCTGAATCGATTTGGTTCCTTGACGAGGGCAAGTTCATATTCGGCCAATGCAGCACGCGGCTGTTTCATGGCCATTAGCATGTCACCAAGTTGTTCGCGCACCGGAATGATCGGGCCAGGTGTCACGGCGCTTTTTTCGGTGCCGTCTTCGTGGTCGGCCGCCGCGCGCAACCGTGCCAATGCCTCTTTGTCTTTGCCGCCCGCGCGTGCGATCCAGGCATTCACCGTTTCAATCTGAATGTCGGCTTGATCGGCCCAGTAAAACAGCTTGGCGTCGCGCATCGCCAATTTTAGAACGGCCAGGCGATCAACTTCTTTTTTCGCGGCGGCTATCTTGCCCAGACGCGCG
>JANLQC010000011.1:0-1935 GCA_031367575.1 Betaproteobacteria bacterium
GGGCGCGCGTTGATGTCGCGGCCTAACATGATTTTGCTCGATGAGCCATCGATGGGCCTCGCGCCGCAGGTGGTTGAGGAAATTTTCGACATCGTGCGCGACCTGAATCAAAAGGAAAAGGTGAGTTTTTTGTTGGCCGAACAAAACACCATGGTCGCGCTGCGTTTCGCCGATTTTGGCTACATTCTGGAGAACGGTCGCGTGGTGATGGAAGGGGCGGCCAAAGGCCTCGCCGAAAATGAAGACGTGAAAGAGTTCTATCTGGGGATTTCGACGGCGGGACGCAAATCTTTTCGCGACGTGAAACATTATCGCCGCCGCAAGCGCTGGCTCGCATGATGAACATGCACTACGACGAAATGGAAACCCGCGACCCTGCGGCGCGCGAAAGCGCATTGTTCGCGGCGTTGCCCGCGCACCTCGCGCAGGCCAAAAAAAATGCGCCGTACCTTGCGGTGTCGCTGGCGAAAATGAATGTGCAGAAAATCAACTCACGCGCCGCACTTGCCACACTGCCGGTGACACGCAAATCCGATTTGCTGGAATTGCAAACACAGCACATGCCGTTCGGTGGCCTTACCACTGTTGCACCCGGCGATCTCGCGCGATTGTTTTTCTCGCCCGGCCCGATTTGCGATCCCGAGGGACGTGCCGCCGATTACTGGTCCACGGCGCGCGTCATGTTCGCCGCCGGATTTCGACGCGGCGATATCGTCCACAACACATTTTCCTACCATCTCACGCCGGCCGGTTCGATGTTTGAGACCGGTGCCCATGCGCTGGGTTGTGCGGTGATTCCGGCTGGTGTCGGTCAGACCGAAATGCAATTGGCGGCCATTGGCGCGTTCAAACCGGTGGGCTACGTCGGCACGCCGTCGTTTATCAAAGTGTTGATTGAGAAGGCCGACGAGATGAAAGCGGATATCAGCTCGATTCGCCGCGCGGTGGTCTCCGGCGAAGCATTTTTGCCGCCGGTGCGCGCACTGTTGAATGAACGCGGCATCGATGCTTATCAAGCCTACGGCACGGCCGACCTCGGCATGATTGCCTATGAGTCGTCCGCGCGCGACGGCTTGATCGTCAACGAAAATCTGATCGTGGAAATAGTCCGGCCCGGCACGGGCGACCCGGTTGCCGAAGGCGAGGTTGGCGAAGTAGTGGTGACGACATTCAATCGCGACTATCCATTGTTGCGTTTCGCGACCGGCGATTTATCGGCAATGTTACCGGGTGTTTCTTTCTGCGGTCGAACAAACGCGCGAATCAAAGGCTGGATGGGCCGCGCCGACCAGACCACCAAAGTGCGCGGCATGTTTGTGCATCCGCATCAGGTCGCGGAAATCGTCAAGCGCCATCCGCAAATCGCCAAGGCGCGGTTGGTGGTGAGCCACATCGACGGCAAGGATGAGATGCGCTTGTGCTGCGAAAGTGCCACGTCACTGAATGAAGAAAATATCGCCGGATCAATCCGCGACATTACCAAATTGCGTGGCGATGTTGAGGTCGTCGCGCCAGATACATTGCCGAATGATGGCAAAGTGATTGAGGATTTGCGCGTCTACGGATGAGGAGGGAACTTCCATTAAATTCAAATTTTCGTCATGCCGGCACAACCCTTGTGGTTGGTCGCCCGGACGACCGATTTGAAGAAAATCGAATGGCAAAAGTCTAGCATTGGCGCGCACTTCCAGACATTTCATGTCTGAACGCCGCACCGGTGCTTGATCTGCGTAAGTTATTACGATGCGCGCAGCAGATCGATTTCTACCTTGACCTGTTTCGCGCCACCCGCGAATGCGGCGCGTAATACGGCAACGAGTGCGCTGTCATGGTGCGCCTGAAACGACCGGTCGGCACCCAGAACAAGTCCGCCTTGACCGCCATGTCACTCGGTTAAGCGCGTGGTGCCAGTTCCGCAGGATGGGTGGAGCGCAG
>JANLQC010000284.1:0-1869 GCA_031367575.1 Betaproteobacteria bacterium
AAGTATTAACACCGGATTCCTCACGTTTTTGGCCTGCAGAAAGTTATAAATTAGGCAATAACCCCCCAAGTTTTGATAAACAATTTGTTCGGGACTGGTTGGAAACTAGTGGCTGGAATAAAACCGCGCCTGCGCCTGAAATCAATTACCACTTGCTCGCGAAACCGAGCACCGTGAAAATCGGCGGTGGACTGTCGGAAGCCGAAGTAATCAAGCACGCCAGAACTGACTACATGTCGCGCGCGCAATTGAATTTTTTCAAACAGCGATTGTTGACTCTGCAGACGGAACTGCGCGATAACGCCGGTGCCACCACCGAACATTTGCGCGAACTCGCGGTCGCGCCGGATCCCGCCGACCGGGCCACCCTTGAAGAAGAGCACGCACTTGAACTTCGCACCCGCGACCGTGAACGCAAACTTCTGAAAAAAGTGCAATCCGCATTGTTGCGCATCGAAGACGGCAGCTATGGTTATTGTGAAGAAACCGGTGAGCCGATCGGTGTTCAGCGGTTATTGGCGCGGCCCACCGCGACCCTGACCATCGAAGCGCAGGAACGACGCGAATTGAAACAAAAAATGTATGGCGAATGATCGCGTCTGAAATGATGTAAAGAAAACGGCCACGCGAGTGGCCGTTTTTCCATTCAGGCCGGGAGTGCGAATCGACCATCGCGAATCAGGATTTATGCCGATACACGGCATGCGTTACACGCCGACTATCGCCCCAACTATCGGCGACCGGAAGCTGAAGACGGTTGGCTATGCTGCCTTGCGTGGCTTGCGGAAAATGGTGCGCGCTAATCGTGCCGGACGCAACGCTATCGTCGCTGCCAGACCTGCCACCGTTCCTTGCCGGCAAAAATGGGAATCGAGTCAACTGGCGTCAATTCCTGGATCAACTCAAATTGCGTTGAAAGCATCGTCGACAGCGTACCCGCCTCGATGCCATACGGTGGCCCCTTGGCTGACGAATCAAAGTAGAAAAAACCGATCAGCTTTCCGCCGGGCAAAAGCAGGCTTGCAACGCGCACCGCCCAATCCGGTCGCAATTTGACCGGCAGCGCGCAGAGAAATGCCCGTTCATAAATAACGTCAAAGTGTTCATCGGCCAGTGAGTCGCCAAAAAAATCCGCCTCGCGCACGTTCGCACCCAGCGGGCCCAGTACCTTTTTGGCGCTCAGAACCGCCGCAGCCGAAAAATCTATGGCATCAACCCGCCAATTCTTGGCCAGAAATAGTTTCGCCTCATGCGCCGAGCCACAGCCCGGAATCAACACACGCTGTGGGGCCGGTTCGCGCGCGACATATTGCGCGAGGCAATGCGGCACACCACCCTGATCCCATGGCATGAACCCGGCCTCGAATCGCATGTCCCAAAAGGCGGGAGAAGCGGGATCGAGTCGCGGAAATTCGGGTAACTCTGAAGGCGGATTCATCTGCCTATTATAGTTTCGCTTGCGTGGGTTGATGCCTTGATACGGGTGCTTCGTCGCATCCCTTTTGACATTGAACACCGATGCCGATAATGTGCGTCAAGATTCAACTTCTCGAAAGATGTTTTGTCATGCGAACAGTGTCCCGAGCGGTCGCGCTCACGCTGGGTTTTGTCGCAAGCCAGCTGCTCACCGCCTGCAATGAGCGCGTCGGCGTCAATGAGGCGGCGCAACCAACGCTTGCACTAAGCAACTGCCGTGTCGCCAATGTTGATAGTGAAGTCAAATGCGCAAGGTTTGACGTTTTCGAGAATCGTGAAACCAAACAGGGGCGAAAGATTGGGTTGAACATTGTGGTGTTGCCGGCGACGGCGCGCAACAAGGAGGCTGACCCGGTGTTCCTGTTTGCCGGCGGCCCCGGTCAGGCGGCGAGC
>JANLQC010000064.1:0-2307 GCA_031367575.1 Betaproteobacteria bacterium
GCGGACGCACCGGCTCCGGCAAAAGCCGCCTTCTCGACGCACTCGAACGCACCGATCGGCAAGTGCTGGATCTTGAAAAACTCGCGGCGCACAAGGGATCGGTGCTGGGAGATCTGCCTGGTCAGGCGCAACCGGCACAGAAACTGTTTGAAAGCCGCGTCTGGGCGGCCTTGTCGAGATTTGATGTGTCAAGGCCGGTTTATGTGGAAGCAGAAAGCAAGAAAGTCGGCAGTTTGCGGGTCCCCGACGTGTTGATTCAGCACATGCGCCAAAGCCCCTGCTATGACGTGCAGACACCGGATGCCCAGCGCGTCCAGCTGTTGCGTGAAGAGTACGCGCATCTGATTGCCGCCCCTGACCTCCTGTTCGCGAAGCTCGATTGTCTGACGGCACTTCATCCTGCAATGAAAATCGCGGAATGGAAAGCACTCGCCACGCGCGGGCTCTGGAGCGAATTCGTTGCCGACATGCTGATTCATCACTATGATCCGGCCTATGCGCGCTCGATGTTCAAGAATTTTGTCCATGCCAAAAATGCCACGTCGCTGATCGCCGCGGATATTGCCGACGCCGCTTTTCAATCGCTCGCGCGCGGGTTGCCTCGCTAGACCAAAACGATACCGAAAAAACAATCGCCAATCCATGGTCAATCGGCTAAACTCGTTGGGAATCAGCGGATAACCGTTGATATCTAAGCAACTTTCTCACTTGCTCACTTCATTTCCCCACGGATTCGATCAGGACTAATTCAGGAAAATGTTTAGTCGTCCGACCAAAATTGGCAAGTACGACATCAGCGGCGAATTGGGACGTGGTGCGACCGCTGTCGTCTATCTGGGTGAAGACCAGTTCAATGAACGCAAGGTCGCCATCAAAGTCGCGATGTCCGACGAAGGCATGGGCGAAGAGGAAGCGCGCCGCTTCGAGAAATTGTTTCTCAACGAAGCGGCAATGGTCGGAAAACTGTCCCATCCCAATATTGTCGGCGTGTTCGATGCGGTGGTGGAAGGCGATCTTCGCTATATCGTCATGGAGTTTGTCGGTGGTGGCAGCCTGAAAAAATTCTGCACCGAAACCAATCTGTTGCCGGTGCGGCAGGCGGTACTGATCATTTTCAAGGCCTGCCGGGCGCTCGATTACGCGTTCCAGAACGGCGTCATTCACCGCGACATCAAAGCCGCGAACATACTGCTGTCGGATCGCGACGACATCAAGATTTCCGATTTTGGCACGGCGCAGATTTCGCATTCCACCCACACCCAAATCGACGGCTTCGTCGGCTCGCCCGCCTACATGGCCCCGGAACAAATCAACGAGGAGGAGCCGTCGGTGCAAACCGACATCTATTCGCTCGGTGTGACGATGTACGAGCTGCTGGCCGGCCGCCTGCCCTTTCAGGCGGCAAATTCGGTCGCCATGATCAACAAGATTTTGAACGAGGAACCCACTCCGCTCAAATCGATCCGCCCCGATATTCCGGACAAGCTGGTCGAAATCGTTGAAAAGGCGATGGCGCGTGATACGGCAAAGCGTTATCCGGCGTGGTATGCGATGGCGCGCGATCTGGCGGAGACTTTTCCGCAACTCGAAAAATATTCATTTGAGATTTCATCGGCAGAAAAATTCAACGCCTTGCGAAAACTGGATTTTTTCCGCGATTTTCGCGATTCCGAACTGTGGGAAGTTTTGCGCGGGGCCATCTGGGAAAATCATTCGCGCGAACAAAGCCTGTTGCTCGAGGGTGATATCGGCCACGCGTTTTTCATTATCGTTTCCGGGCAGGTGAAGGTCATCAAGGACGGCAAACTGCTGAATGTGTTGAAGGATGGCGACTGCTTCGGCGAAATGGCCTATTTATCGGGCGACAAGGCACGCCGTACCGCGTCCATCATCGCCGTTTCTGAAGTGCAGCTGCTGAAAGTTCAGGATGTCCAGTTGGAGCAGTTGTCAGATGCCTGCCAATTGCGTTTCAACCGACAATTTCTAAAAACACTTATTGAGCGTCTGGCCTGGACCAGCAACGTGCTGGCACAAGTCAAAAAATAAACATTGTTCGCGGTTCGCCAATCAACGCCTCGCCGCTATCGTTCCACAACAATTTCTCACGTCATCGCGTAGCCGTGAAATAATTCAGCCTTCACTCCGGGGTTCGCGAAGGCGGAACAACGGAGCCACACAAATTTATTGACGCTGCGGTCGCGCTCGCACGCCCCGTTGCGAATCCTCCATTGGAGTGCCGAAGCATGATGCAAATGACCAAAGGACTCTCCGTCAAGACCTCGCTGGCGGTTTTCAGCGCTATCGTCG
>JANLQC010000288.1:0-2331 GCA_031367575.1 Betaproteobacteria bacterium
TCGGTACAGGAATCCTTTCAACGTTCGCAAGCAATTTTGCTCATGCAGGACATGGTTGACCGGATCAACGTCAATCGCAAGAGTGCGCGTTCCTATGACTTGGGCACCGGTTATTTGGGGACGGGCAGCTCGGCCACTTGCGGCGTTTCGGCCGATGCCGATTGTCAGGGGTGGACGCAGATGTTGCTTGGTGCCGCTGAAAAAAGTGCGGGCGGCACCAGCGTTGGTGCGATGATCGGCGCGCGCGGATGTATTTCATATGACGCGACGACCGAATTACCCAGCGCCCCGGACACCGGAATTTATACCGTGTCGGTGGTTTGGCAGTCTCAGTCGGGCGGATTTACGCCACCCGGAAATGTGCCTTGCGGGCAGGGATTGTATCCCGCTGAATCGCAACGGCGGTTTGTGTTCACGCAGTTTCGCGTCGGCAAGCTCATTTAGGCCACGACAATGGAGAAGAGAAATCGCATGAATCAATACCGCGCCTGTCGCCATGACCGTGGCTTCTCGATCATTGAATTCATGATCGCCATGACACTGGGATTATTGGTGATGGCTGCCGTGAGTTCGTTGCTTTTCAACACCAGTTCGGCCAATCGCGAAGTTGAGAAAGCCAACGCACAAATCGAGAATGGCCGCATTGCGGTATCAATCTTGCGCGATGAAATAAAATTGGCGGGATTCTACGGCGACTACGGCGACGTGCTCGGTACGGCAGCCGCGTTGCCGGCCATGTGCAACACCGTCGCGCTTGCGGATTTGCAGGCATCGCTAGTCGTTCCACTGCAGACAGTGAGCGGGGCAGCGGCAAACGCGCTGGCGGGCTGCGGGCCAGCACCGACCGTGAAGGCCGGCACTGACATCGTCGTCGTGCGGCGTGCGGACACCATTCCGATTTGTGGACCCGGTACGCTGCCAGCTTCGCACATCGCGCCGACGGTGGGCGATTACTTCATTCAAAGCCGTCCAAAGCCCAGCGAATTTGAAATTCAGGTTGGCGGTAGCGGATTTGCTTTCGGAACCACCAAAGCGGACGGCACACCTACACAGTTTTGCCGCGCGGTGAAGCCCGTCGCTTCCGCCGACCGATTGTGTCCGACGGCGACGATCACGGCAAATTCGGCGGGTACCTGCGCGGGCTTCACGGCGGGTGCCATCAGTAAACTGCATATTTCGGTGTTTTTTATCAGCCCATGTAACGTATGCACGGGTTCCAGCGCGGATACGCTGCCCACATTGAAGCGTCTGGTGTTGGCTGCCGGCGGTTTTACGCTTGAGCCGCTGGTCGAAGGCATTGAGAATCTTTCGATTCAATTGGGTGTCGATACGTCGCCATCCAGCGATGTTGTCGGATATGGCTCGCCGGACATTTTTGTCGACACCCCCGCTGACATGACCGTGTTGGCGAATGTGGTCGCGGCACGCATTTACGTGCTGTCCCGCAGTATCGACACGAGCCCGGGATTTACCGACACCAAGTCCTATGTGCTGGGCACACGCAACATCGCTGCCGCGAACGACGGCTACAAGCGTCATGTGTTCAATACATTGGTACGAATTGAGAATCTGGCGATGCGCCGGGAGATACCATCATGATTTCGCCACGACATCCAAAGTGCCAGTCCAGGCACCGTCAATCCGGCACAGTCTTGGTCATGGCGCTGATGTTTCTGGTGATCCTGACCATTCTCGGTATTGCGGCGGTCAATGGAACGTCGCTGTCCTTTCGCGCGGTCGGCAACATGCAGAGCCGGAATTTTGCCATTAGTCTCGCGCAGGAAGCGATCGAGCAGAAGATTTCTTCTTCAGCATCGTTTTATACGCCCCTAGCCAACACGATCACGATACAAGGCCAAAATGTCGCCGTGACCGCACCGCAATGCGCGGGTGCCGCGACGGCCGACGGCTACGACGTAAACAGCCCCGTCAGCCCCGACGACACGCGCTGGGAAATCGGCGCATCGGTCACCGATTCGGTCACTGGCGCGAAGGTGGCCCTCCGCCAAGGCGTGAAGATGATCATGAAAAAAGGCACCGGCTGCGCATAGCCATCCATTGGATTTGAATTGATTGGCCGGCGCGTATAAAAAATTGGCGCGGCGGAAACTGGTTTTTTGAAGGAGTAATCATGATTCGCAAGTTGATTTCAAAATTGCCTGCGCGACGTGTCGCCGGGTGTATTGCCGCATTGGCATTGGCATCGTGGACCGGGCTGGGACAGGCGGAAGATATTGAGCTGTACAGCACCAAGATCGACACGCCCGCCGAGCGTCCCAACGTGATGATTCTTCTGGACAACACGGCGAACTGGAACAACGCATTTGCGAA
>JANLQC010000107.1:0-13086 GCA_031367575.1 Betaproteobacteria bacterium
GTACCAATCCGGCGACGATCATTGCCGCGTCCGTTGCTGCGCTTCGCACCAAGGTGGCGGAGCTGGGCGCGAACCGCGTTGCCGCCTTTTTCTGCGAACCGGTGCAGGGCTCCGGCGGCGTGATTGTCCCGCCCTTCGGCTGGCTCAAGGCGATGCGCGACGCGTGCCGCGAATTGGGCATCCTGTTCGTCGCCGACGAAGTGATTACCGCATTCGGCCGCACCGGGCCGATGTTCGCCTGCGAGGCGGAAGGTGTCGAACCCGATGTGATGACGGTCGCCAAGGGTCTTACCGCCGGCTATGCCCCGATGGGCGCTGTACTTATATCGGACGCGATCTACGCGGGTATTGCAGACGGCTTGCCCGACGGCGTACCGGTCGGCCACGGTCACACCTATTCGTCCCACCCCGTCAGCGCCGCCATTGCGCTGGAAGTGTTGCGCCTCTATGAAGAAGGCGGGTTGCTCGCCAACGGAGTGGCGCAGGCCCCGCACTTTGAAGCCGGATTACAGAATCTGCTGACGCATCCGCTGGTGGGCGATGCGCGCAGCCGCGGCCTGCTCGGTGCCATCGAACTGGTATCCGACAAAGACAGCAAACGTGGATTCGATGCCTCGCTGAAACTCAGCCAGCGCATCTTTGAAACCGGCTATCGCAATGGACTCGTGTTCCGCGCATTTGGCGACAACATTCTCGGCTTCGCGCCGGCGCTCTGCTACACCGCGCAGGATTTCGACCTGCTGTTCAAACGCCTGAAGAAAACGCTCGATGAAATCCTCGAACAGGAAGATGTGCGCGACGCACTTCGCCACAACATGGCTATCGCGTAATTTGCGGCCCTTAGCCGTTTGCTGAAAATCGCAATGTGGTCGCATCGCGCGCTCGACGCGAGGCACTTCCCCCTTCGATCAGGGGGGATTGAGGGGGATTGAGGGGGATTTGCAGCGGTTGAGAAGTCAGATACGGGCCGTTGGAAAGTTCACAATTCGCCTACGACCATCACTCAAGTGTCCATGAAGTCGCCGGTAAACTATGGCTATGGAAGGGACGGGCCTTGGGGGCCGGTTTCAGAGTAGGGTTTGGAGGCGGGTGCCGGAATCGAACCGACGTAGACGGATTTGCAATCCGCTGCATAACCACTTTGCTAACCCGCCGAATGGGTGGGACTTTCCAGACTGAATATTCGGTCAAATTACCCGAACCGCAGAAATGATTCGGGGAAGGCTTGCACCTTCCCCGAAGATAACTGGAGCGGGAAAAGAGTCTCGAACTCTCGACCTCAACCTTGGCAAGGTTGCGCTCTACCAACTGAGCTATTCCCGCATAGCTTTGCATTATAGCGGAAAAATCGCGCGGGGCAAAATACCGCGATGCAAACTACTCCGCCATATTCTTGCCACTGCCGACCGCCGCCTTGAGATAAATGAACATCGACCACACCGTCAGTACCGCCGCCACCCAGATCAGCACCCTGCCCGTCAGGCGGCAATCGAGAACGTTGAACAATTTCCCGTCAAACAACAGGAACGGGATTGCCACCAACTGCGCGACCGTCTTTACCTTGCCGAGCATCGATACCGCCACGTTTTTGGATTGGCCAATTTGCGCCATCCACTCGCGCAGCGCCGAAATGGTGATTTCACGGCCGATGATAATCAGCGCCACGATCGCATCGGTGCGTCCGAGCTCGACCAGCACGATCAGTGCCGCCGCAACCATCAATTTGTCGGCGACCGGATCCAGAAATGCGCCAAACGCGGAGGTTTGGTTCCATTTGCGTGCGAGGTAACCATCAAACCAATCGGTAACGGCGGCGGCAATGAAAATCCACATCGACAAAACGTTCGCCTGATGCGTGGTTAGCCACGGCTCGTCAATGTATAAAACGGCAACAAACAACGGAATCGCGGCGATTCGCAGCCACGTGAGAATATTGGGAATATTGAGTTTCACGGTGTTAGTTTACTTGGGTTCATGAACGTCCAAGCGTGCGTCTGGAAAAAACCGTGTTTCCTCAACCCACTCAATGAAAACCGCTGTATATCAACGCCGCCAATTCCTTGCTGATGCCGTCAACATTCGCCAGATCATCAATGCTTGCTGAGGCCACCCCTTGCAGGCCGCCAAACTGCGCAAGCAGGGCTTTGCGGCGCTTCGGCCCGACGCCGGCAATATCTTCCAGCCGCGAGGTATTGCGTGCCTTGGCGCGGCGCGCACGATGGCCGGTGATGGCAAACCGGTGCGCTTCATCGCGGATTTGCTGAATCAGGTGAAATCCCGGGTTGTCTTTTGGCAAATGCAACTCAAGCCGTGACCGGCCGATGATGAGCGTTTCCAGACCGGGTTTTCGGTCTTCGCCTTTGGCAACACCGATCAACTGTATATCGGCGAGCCCGAGTTCGGTCATGACTTCCTCGGCGACACCGAGTTGCCCTTTGCCGCCGTCGACCAGAATCAAGTCCGGTCGCAGGCGCGGCAGCGCCTCGTCGTCGGCTTGTTCGGCGAGCTTCTTGTAGCGGCGCGTAAGGGCATCGCGCATGGCGGCATAGTCGTCGCCGGGCGTGATGCCGGTGATATTGAAGCGGCGATATTCGGACGACTGCATCGCGCCACGATCAAACACGACGCACGATGCGACGGTCGCCTCGCCCATCGTGTGGCTGATGTCGAAACACTCGACGCGTTGAAGCTGATCCATGCCCAATGCTTCCTGCATGGCGATCAATTTTTTCTCCTGCGACGCTTTGTCTGCCATGCGCTGCTCGATGGCGAACGAGGCGTTCTTGGCGGCCATTGCCATCCACACCCTGCCCTCGCCGCTCGGATGGGTGACGACGCGAACCTGCCTCGCGGCCGATTCGGTCAGGGTTTCCTCCCATTCCGATTTGTCGAATTCACCATCGAGCATCAATTGTGGCGGTGGCGGCTGCCCCGCGTAATGTTGGGCAATGAACGCATCGACGACGGTAACAAGATCGGCATCGGCCGCATTGCCGGGGAAAAAACTTTTGTCTCCCAAATGCCGGCCCCCGCGAATCATCACCAGATTGACGCACCAAGTGCCGGAAACCTCAATGGCGGCAATGACATCGACATCGCGCTCGCTGCTCGATTCGACAAATTGCTTGGTGAGAATGCGTTGCAGCGTTCTGATCTGGTCGCGAAAAATGGCGGCCGTTTCAAATTTCAATTCGGCCGCCGCTGCGTCCATTTTTGCCGTGATCGCGTCCACCACTTCATTTTCCTTGCCCTGCAAAAATAATTCGGCGTGGCGAATATCGCGCTCGTATCCCTCGGCGTCGATCAGCCCGACGCACGGTGCCGAACAGCGCCCGATCTGGTGCAACAGGCAGGGCCGCGACCGATGCGAATACACGGTGTCATCGCAGGTGCGCAGCTTGAACACTTTTTGCAGGTGGTGGATGGTGTCGCGCACCGCCCACGCATTCGGAAACGGCCCGAAATAGCGGTTGGGTTTGACATGCGCACCGCGATAAAAACGGATTTGCGGAAACGCGTGGCCGGTCAACATGATGTACGGGTAACTCTTGTCATCGCGAAACAGCACGTTGTAGCGCGGTGCCAGCGATTTGATGAGATTGTTTTCCAGCAGCAACGCTTCCGATTCGCTATGCGTGACCGTGGTTTCGATGCCGTCGATATGCGACACCATCAACGCCGTGCGCGGGCTGGCAAGTTGCTTGGTGAAATACGACGACACGCGCTTTTTAAGGTCGCGCGCCTTGCCGACATAGATCACCTCGCCCGCCGCATTTTTCATGCGGTAGACACCCGGGAGTCCGGGGAGCTGTTGCAGGATCGGTTTAGGGTCGAACGGCATGTAATGTGATTTGCAATTTCAAACAAACATCGCTGTCATCGCGCATTGAATGCTGTGTCAGCCAATATGCGCGCGAATCCCGGCAAACACCGCATGAAACATTGCCTCAGTAAGGCGCCGGGTATTGGTATTGTAGCGAGAGCAATGGTAGCTATCGAATAGCGTCTGGCCGTTTGGCAACGCGTGTTTCGCCCCGTGCTGGAATTTGCAGTGCGCGGATTTCAAGCCCAACGCGGTCAACACGGCGGCGTGGGCGACGGTGCCGAGTGCGAGGATCGAAGTTGACGGCGGCAGTCCAGCAATTTCATGCTGCAAGTAAGTGTTGCAGGTGCGAATCTCGATCGGCAGCGGTTTATTCTGCGGCGGCAGACATTTGACGGCGTTGGTGATGCGGCAATCCTTGAGACGCAATGCATCGTTGGCGGCAAGCGAGGCGGGCGCGCTCGCGAAGCCAAATTTGTGCAGTGTTTGATATAGCAAAATGCCCGCATGGTCGCCGGTGAAGGGGCGCCCGGTGCGGTTTGCGCCATGGAGTCCGGGTGCGAGTCCAACGATCAATAACGCTGGTTTCTCGACACCAAACGGCGGAACCGGCAAGCAAAAATAGGTCGGATAGTCATTCCGCACGTCGTCGAGAAATGTCGCCAGCCGCGGGCAGGCGCGGCAGGCGGCGTGGTAACTTTCGGTTGGCGATTTTTTGTTTTTTGTCATGAATGGCGGAAAAGACAAAGGGCACGCTGGCGTGCCCTTTGGAGTGAATGAAAGCCTGTCGAATCAAACGCGACGCTTGTATTCGTTGGTGCGCGTATCGATTTCAATGCGGTCACCGCTTTCGCAAAACAACGGCACATGCACGATGTGATTGGTGGGTTTGATGCGGGCCGGCTTCTGCACCTTGCCGGAGGTGTCACCGCGCACGGCGGGCTCGGTTTCGATTTCACGCTCGACGCTGTTGGCCATCTCAAGCGAAATGGCGCGGCCGTTATAGAAAATAACTTCGCAGGGCATGCCGTCGTCAAGATAATTGAGCGCGTCGCCCATGTTGTCGGCTTCGACTTCATACTGGTTGTACTCGGTATCCATGAATACGTACATCGGGTCGGAAAAATACGAGTAGGTGCATTCCTTCTTGTCGAGATTCACCATCTCAAATTTGTCGTCGGCCTTGTACACCGATTCGGTGCCGGAGTTGGACAGCAGATTCTTGAGCTTCAATTTGACGACGGCGGAATTGCGGCCCGATTTGTTGTATTCGGCCTTCTGGATGACCATGGGATCCTTGCCGATCATGACGACGTTGCCAGCGCGGAGTTCGTGTGCGATTTTCATTCGATTACCTAAGACGTTGGAAAGAGTGCGGGCCGGAGAACATGTATTGCGGCCATGCAAAATGGTGAAAACGGCGGCAATTCATGGATCGGCAAAGCCTTGAATTTTAGCTTTTTCCCGGTAAAAACTCAACAGCCGGGATGCCAGATCAGGGCTGGCCGCCAAGTGTTCCGCCCACACCTTCGCATGGGCATCCAAAACCGGCAAATGAGCGATAAATGCCGGCCACGCAGTGACCATGTCGTCTGGCGATGGTGCATTCCACGCCATCCACAGGGCACGCAGCGCATCGGCCGGCGCGGCAGGCAATTGCTGGCAATAGAGATCCAGGAACGCATTCAGTTTGACCCGATGGGCACCGTCTGCCTGCGGGTAGATGTGCCAGATAAAGGGCCGCGCCGCCCATTGCGCGCGTACAAATGAATCTTCGCCGCGAACAAAAAGAATATCGTGCGCCCAGAGGCGCCGGTCAAACTCGTCTTGCGGAACGAGTGCTAACACATGAAAGTCAAGCATTGGCGCTCCTTTCCAGGCATTTTCTGCCTGAACGCCGCACCAGTGCTTGAGTTTGTTTGTCACGCCGCTTTCGACAATGCTGATTTCAACGGGCGATTGTTCATTTGAGTTCGCCTGCAACAGGGCCTCAAGCGGCGCATGGTCATAGCTGAAAACCAGCACGCGCGGCTGATGCGTCGGCCGCTCGATGTCAAATTGGTCACGCCGGGCAAGCAAATCGCGCTCGCGGATCAATCCACCGGATTGTGCCGTGAATCCGGGGAAAAAAAACGTCTTTGTCAGCGCCAATGTGGGGTGCGGTGAGGCCCGCAAATGGTGCCCGGCAATCCACGTCTCGGCACTCAGGTATTCAAGATTGATCCAAACCGGTTGCGGTTTCGTTGTTGCCATCGCCTGCTGGAAAGCAAGCGGAATCTCGCAGGCAAAAGTTTCAATTACAAACGCGGCCGGATCGTCGAGTACGGGTTTGTTTCGCCAGGCAATGATTTCCACGCCATCCACGGTTTGCGCCGGTGCATCGTCGATGATCGCGGGAACGAGCGCGTGAAATCGTGTCAGGTCATCGACCATCAGCCGCACGCGCATTCCGTGCTCATCCTTGAGCTGCCGCGCCAATCGCCACGCGACACCAATATCGCCGAAGTTATCGACGACACGGCAGAAAATATCGCAGGTCAGTAGCGGCGCGGACAATGCGGAAAATGCAGCGAGCGTCAATCCAGACCGAGCGAGGCAATCGCGTTGCGTGCGGCGTCATAGCGGGCGGCTTCAACTTTTCGGGTTGCCGCCAACGCCGTGATGCGTTGCAGCCGGCGCGCAAGATCGGCACTCGGCACAACGCCATCGGCACTTAACCCGGCCAGCAATTCATCGGCCTTGGCGGCGTCGTTGCAAATCAGCGCGATATCGCAACCGGCGTTTAATGCGGCGTGCGCGCGTTGGGTAATGTTGCCGGCAACACTGGCCCCTTCCATCGACAAATCGTCGCTGAAAATCAGGCCGTCGAAACCCATTTTGGCGCGCAGGATTTCTTTCAGCCATTTCGTGGAAAATCCCGCCGGCTGGCTATCGACCGCCGGGTAGATCACGTGGGCCGGCATCACGGCACCCATCGTGCCGTCGGCCAAATCGCGAAACGGCAACAGATCGGCCGCCCAGATAGCGTCGAAACCGCGCTCGTCCACCGGAATTTCATGGTGCGAATCGGCGCGCACATAACCGTGGCCGGGGAAATGTTTGCCAACCGAAATCATCCCCGCCAATGTGAGGCCCTGCATCATGGTGCGGGCGAGTTGCGAAATCACTTCCGGTTGCGAATGAAACGCGCGGTCACCGATGACACCCGATTCGCCCCAATCGACATCCAGCACCGGCGCGAAACTAAAATCGACGCCATGGGCCATCAATTCCACGCCAATCACATAACCGACGCTGACCGCGATGCCTAACGCATCCGGCGGCGACCGGTTCCAGCATTCACCCAACGCCCGCATCGGCGGAATCGCCGTAAAGCCTTCGCGGAATCGCTGCACGCGCCCGCCTTCGTGATCGACCGCAATCGGCAGTCTCGGTTCGCGCACGGCGTGAATCGACGTCGTGAGGCGTTTCAATTGCTCGGGCGAATCAAAATTTCGCGCAAACAGAATCACGCCGCCGACCAGCGGATGCTGCAATCGCTTGTTGTCGCCATCGGTTAAAACCAAACCGGTAACATCGGTCATTACCGGACCCAGCGGAATTTTCAGTGTCATTTGATCATTTCTCCAAAACCACAAAAGCCAGCGCGTGATCGTTTTCGTCGGAAAGCGAAATGTGCGTGGCGACAATTTTTTCCTGCGTAAATTTTTTGGCGAGAGACTCACTAACCGCGATCAACGGTTTGCCGCGCGCATCGTGGGCAACGCTTACGTCGTGCCAACCGACCGCCTCGCCGATGCCGGTTCCCCACGCTTTTGAAAACGCTTCCTTGGCGGCAAAACGCTTGGCGAGAAAGCGTGCAGGTTGATTTGATTGCGCGTAATCCGCCACTTCGGCTTCGCTCAGTATTCGATGCAAGAACCGGTCACCGTGGCGAAACAATGCGTCCTCAATCCGCTTCACGCTCACCAGATCGGTACCGATACCAAAAATCATCGCGCGCCACCTGCCGCAAGGCGGTATCTCCTGACAGTTTCCGCGAGGCCGAATTCCAGTGCGTCCGCAATCAAGGCGTGACCGATTGACACTTCCAGCACATTTTGAACTGCCGCGACAAAAGGTGGCAGGTTGGCGAGATTCAAATCGTGCCCCGCATTGACACCCAGCCCGCAAAGCCGGGCGGCGGCGGCGCATTCCATGTAGCCGTTGAGCACAATGTCTTCAGTGGGGCCGCCAAACGCCTGTGCATAAGGTTCCGTATAGAGTTCCACCCGATCTGCCCCCAATGCGGCGACCGGTCGCATCGAAAGCGAATCGGGATCCATGAACAGACTGACGCGCACGCCGAGCGCTTTCAATTCGGCGATGATCGGTGCCAATCGTTCGGCATCCTCCGCCATGTTCCAGCCGTGATCGGAAGTGAATTGGCCACTCTCGTCAGGCACCAGCGTACATTGCGCGGGTTGGGCTTGCCGCACAAATTCAAGCAGCCCATGAAACGGATTGCCTTCGATATTCAATTCCGCGCGCGGCCAATTTTTTAGGAGTGCCGCAAGTTCGGGCACGTCAGCGGGGCGAATATGGCGGCCATCGGGTCGCGGATGGATGGTGACGCCGTCGGCACCGGCTTCGAGCACGATGGTGGCGGCACGCGTGACGCTTGGAATTCCCAACGCGCGGGTATTGCGCAATAGCGCGACTTTGTTGAGATTGACGCTGAGCAGGGCCATGGGATTACCGTAAATCGCGCATCAATTGCCGCGTATGCAGGATTTTATCGCCCAACAGATGATTGATCATCTTGCGCATCAATTGCTTTGCCTGAGTTTGCGTTTGTGGATCGGCATAGTCGTTGTTGGACATGTCGATTAGGGTTTTACCGGCCACCTGCAGGCCATCATCATTGTATGACCGCCGCGCCATTTCACACCGCACCGGTCCGCGCTCGGTTTGGTAGACGTACTCACCGGCCGGATCGAGTGGCTGATTGGAGTCTGCCTCCCCGGTGAGCTGCAGTGCATAACCGAGTTCCTGCAACAACCGGACTTCAAATTGTCGCAGAATGGTGGCAATTTCGCGTACGTCAGACTTGCCAATGGGTAGCGCCGCCAGCCCAACAACCGCGTCGTCATACGCGTCAAACAAGTGTTCGTGGGGATCCTCGCGGTGGGTGAGTTTTAGCAGAAGTTCGTTCAGGTAAAACGCGGACAGCAACGCGGCACCCGACAGTTGCGGCAGGATGCGCACTTGTTCAGCCGCCTTCAATGTTTTCATTTCCGATCGGCCAAACCAGCTCAAGGTCAACGCCTGAAACGGGTTCAGCAAGCCGCGCATCGCCGCGTGCGGGCGTTTGGCCCCTTTCGCCACCAGCACCATTCGCCCGTGCGAGCCGGTGAATGCTTCGACGATCAGACTGGTTTCGCGATAGGGATAGGTATGCAAAACGTAAGCGCGGTCGGCGTCTCCCGGGGTCGCCTTTGACCTCGATACATGGGGAGTTTTGGGCGACGTGGCAAGTTTGCTGACTTTGGTGCCGTCATTCATATCCATATTGACGAACCAAGGCATCGTCGTCCGCCCAGCCCTTTTTGACCCGCACAAACAGCTCCAGATACACCTTGCCGCCAAAGGTCGCTTCCATATCTTTCCGTGCATCGGTGCCGATGCGCTTCAGGCGTTCGCCTTTGTCACCAATCAGTATCGCTTTTTGACTCGCCTTTTCGACAATGATGCTGGCAAAAATCCGGTGCAATGTGCCGATTTCTTCGTATTTATCGATGACGACATTGGTGGCGTAGGGCAATTCATCGCCAAGTTGGCGGAACACTTTTTCGCGAATGAATTCGGTGGCCATGAAGCGTTCGGAGCGATCCGTGAAATCATCGGGCGCAAATACGGCGGGCGCTTCCGGCAAATACTGGCGAATCACTTTCTTCAACTCATCGAGCGATTTTTTCTGTTTCACGCTGACCGGAATGATCGCCGCAAAATTGGCCTTGACCTGCATCTCTTGCAGAAAACCCATCAATTTCGATTTTTCCTTGACCTTGTCGCATTTGCTGACCAAAAGAAGGATCGTTTTGAAACCTGACAATTGCTTCAAAACCGTTTCATCGGCCTCCGAAAAGCGCAGCGCTTCGACCATGAAAAGCGCCACATCGGCATCACTGACCGCTTGACTGACGGTACGATTCAGCACTCGATTCAATGCATTGTCATGGGTTTTCTGGAAGCCCGGCGTATCGAGAAACAAAAATTGCGCGGCATCATCGGTGAGGATTCCCGTGATCCGGTGGCGCGTCGTCTGCGCCTTGTTGGACGTGATACTGACCTTCTGGCCGACCATGTGATTGAGCAGGGTCGATTTGCCGACGTTCGGCCGGCCGATAATCACCACAGTGCCGCATTTATACGCTGTCATGATTTTCCGATGTTGTTTGCCGTGCTTGGCGAAGTGATCTGTGCAAACGCGTTGTTCGCCGCATCCTGCTCGGCGGCACGGCGGCTCAGGCCCTGTCCGGTCGCGACGATGTCGCGGGACGGCACTTCGCAGCGCACGTGGAATAATTGCCGATGGGCGTCACCTTCGATTTTCTGCACCGAATACAGAGGCACCGGCAATTTTCGCGCCTGCAACCATTCCTGCAACGCGGTCTTGGCGTCCTTGGCAGGGCCTTCAACGTTCGCCGAATCGAGACGCTCGGCAAACAATCGCGCAACTGTCGCCGCCGCCGTTTCAAATCCGGCGTCAATGAATATTGCGCCCAGCAGTGCTTCCAACACATCCGCAAGGATCGAGGGGCGTGCCGATCCACCGGTCTTCTGCTCGCCCTCGCCCAAACGCAGCATGCCGCCGAGCGCCAACGAAAGCGAAATTTCTGCCAGTGCGGATTGATTGACCAGATTGGCGCGCATGCGGCTGAGCTGCCCCTCGGGCATCTCGGGATTGCGCGCATAGATGAGGGCGGCGACGGCGCAATTCAGCACACTGTCGCCGAGAAACTCGAGCCGTTCATTGTGCGGAACGCCAAAGCTGCGATGGGTCAGCGCCTGAACCAGCAGCGACGGGTTGGAAAACCGATGGCCCAGACGGATTTGCAGCGTCTGGGCATTGGCGCTCATGGGGAACAGCTGTTATTTATCCGCCGTGCTGACGCTTAAATCGACAAGCAGCGTGTATCCCGTAAACAGGGGGATTTTCTTTTGCCATGCGGCGCTAACAATGGTTTCGCCACCTTCCTTGGTGATCTCAAGGTCATCGGCGGTAATGTCTTCGACGTAACCGATGGTTGCACGCCGGTCGAAACTCTTGCGGATTTCAGCCACCGTTCCCGACCGAACCTCTTCGGAAGCAGCCATGCCCTTGAATACCGATTTGATGTTGAAAAACTGGCTATAAACCGGAAACAGTTTCAAGCCCATCAGCAGCACGAAAGCGCAAACCGCAAACACAAAAATAAGCATGACAAACCCCATGCCACGCTGATGTTGCGGATTTTTTCGTAATGTATTCATGGGGATCCTTGGGGTCTTTGACAATGTCAGGTTGCGTTGCACACTATTCGATTGCGGTACCAATACGTCTGAACGAACCAAAATTCATCCAGACCAGGACCGCCTTGCCGACGATATTTTCCTCCGGGACAAAGCCCCAATAGCGGCTGTCGTCACTGTTGTCGCGGTTGTCACCCATCATGAAGTAATGACCGGCGGGAACCGTACATACGACACCATCATTATTGTATTCGCAATTGTCGCGATTTGGGAATGTCCGAACACCGCTCAGGCGAACACCGATTGCATCCGGATCGACCATGATAATGTGGTTCTTTTCGCCAAATTTTTCCCGGAAAGACTCAAAGCGCCGCATGCCGAGGCGCTGATCGACTTCAGTTGCCGTGCCGAGGTTTTCCATCTCGATTGGCTTGCCGTTGATCGAAAGGCGCTTCTGCAGGTAGGCGATCTTGTCGCCCGGGGTGGCGACGACACGTTTGATGAAATCCTTGGCGGGGTCAACCGGATAGCGAAACACCATCACATCACCGCGCTGCGGCACCGCGAGATCGACGATTTTTTTGTTGATCACCGGCAACCGTACACCGTAGGTGAACTTGTTAACCAGAATGAAATCGCCCACCTGCAAGGTTGGCAACATTGATTCCGAGGGAATCTTGAACGGCTCATAAAGGAACGAGCGCAACAGAAAAACGATCAAAATGACCGGAAAAAAACTGCGCGCCATTTCCACGACCACCGGCTCACTGCGCGCGCCGCGCCTGGGGCGGAGCAGAAAGTGATCAATTCCCCAGATCAGCCCGCTGATGGTGGTCGCAAGCAACAATACCGCCGCGAACCCCATGATTTCCTTTAATGTCAGCATGCCCATCGCGGCAATAAAAAATACCGGCCAGGCGATTTCCAGCCAGGCATGCAGCGGATGGGGGTGATCGACTTCGCCTGGTGGCGCGTTGCCCGCAGGCACCGCCTGCCGACCGGCAAAAAAACTTGCCGCAATGAGAATGCCGCTGACTCCCAGTGCCAACCAGCCAATTGTTTCCCAGTTCATTTAGGCGCCGATGCCTTTCCTTGTGAATGCGTGACGAGATTGTTGCCGAAATTCGCCGGCGTGACCGCCGCGACGCGACGAACCCGCGTTTGGGCGGCACCAGTGACGATGAATTTGAATGCCGCCATCATCAATCCACTTGCAGAATGGCCAAGAACGCTTCCTGCGGTATTTCCACATTGCCCACCTGCTTCATGCGCTTCTTGCCGGCCTTCTGCTTTTCAAGCAATTTCCGCTTGCGCGAAATATCGCCGCCGTAGCATTTCGCCAGCACGTTTTTGCGCAAGGCCTTGATGTTTTCGCGCGCAATGATGTTTGCACCGATCGCCGCCTGCACCGCGATATCGAACATCTGGCGCGGAATCAATCCGCGCATTTTTGCGGCAAGATCGCGGCCACGATATTGGCTGTTGGCGCGATGCACGATGAGCGACAGCGCATCGACTTTTTCGCTGTTGATGAGGATATCGAGCTTGACCAAATCGGCCGCGCGATATTCCTTGAATTCGTAGTCCAGCGACGCATAGCCGCGCGAGGAAGATTTCAATTTGTCGAAAAAGTCCATCACCACTTCATTCATCGGCATTTCGTACTTGAGAATCACCTGACGGCCATGGTATTCCATGTCGATCTGGTTGCCGCGCTTTTGGTTGCATAGCGTCATGACCGTGCCGACATATTCCTGCGGCATCAGCAT
>JANLQC010000121.1:0-3444 GCA_031367575.1 Betaproteobacteria bacterium
GGCGACCAGCATCGCCGGCATGTCCTGACGGCGGCGCAGCTCGATGATCCTCGACATTTGTGCCATCTTGTCCACCAGCAATGGCACCATCGCATCGAGACGCTGCCGGGCGGCACTGATCACGGTCAGTGCGCGCAGTGCCTGCAGATGCGCGGCCAATTTGTCCTTCACCGCCAGATACGGGGCCAGAAAGCCCTCGTCACCGGTCAAGGCAAAGCCGCGCTGACCGGCCTCGGCATCGCGCAACTCGGACAACCAGTCGTCGGCAAGGTTTAGAACATGGCCGGTATGCATTCGCTTGTCAGCCGCAGTTTCGATTTGCCGAAAAGCCCAAAAAGATGTCGATACCACGACTGCGGCCAGCAACACTCCAAAGGTGATCGCCGCGACGATTTTGTGATTGGCTTTCACGGCAATTGCTTGCAGCGTGGATATTTGACCGGTTGAAGGCATTTTTGAACTCTGTTTAACCGCCGATATGGCCGCGAATTGAGAGGTGGGTTACAAAAGACAAATCGCCAATGCGGCACCGCCACAAACCATGCGGCGTTCGGCACCAAGAATGCATGCGCTGCCAGTGCTGTCTGTGCGCTGGGCATTTATCGCTGTGCATTTATCGCTGTGCATTTATGTCCCGACAGAATCCTCCAATAGGCTGTCAGCCACCATCTTAGAGATTGGCCTGCCCGAAACAGTGCGGTATCGCACATAAGCAGCGGAATTCACGATGGCGATCCCGTCCCTGACCTGCGCCCAAATGGGCTGGCCTCATAGGGAGACGGGAGAATTCGTCGGTTTACGACTACAACCAAATTCGCAAAAGTCCTACACGCGTGTAAGAACCGACCGATGAACGATGCGGGCGTTGCGGCGTAATGTTGAATGGTTGGAAATGTCCGGCCATTGACGCGCTGCGGCGCAACGAAAAGGATTCAATGCAACTTCTCGATTCCCCGCGCGAACGCGCGGCCAAACCCACGATGCGTCACCGGCTCGGCCAGACCGATCCTGATCCTGTCAAGCCGTTGCGAACTCCTTTTGGAAATATGCCCATGTCCTCTCCCCACAGTCCAAAACAGAATCATCTCCTCGCGGCGCTGCCGGACGCAGAATACGAGCGCCTCGCCCCCCATCTGGAACTGGTGCCGATGCCGCTGGGTGAGGCGCTTTACGAGTCCGGCGGACGCTTGCAACATGTGTATTTCCCGACCACCTCGATCGTCTCGCTCCTGTATGTCATGGAAGACGGTGCCTCAACGGAAATTGCCGTGGTCGGCAATGAAGGCATTCTGGGCATTGCACTATTCATGGGCGGCGAAACCACCCCCAGCCGCGGCGTGGTATTGAGTGCGGGCTATGGCTATCGCCTGAAAGCGCGCCTGCTGAAAGAGGAATTCAGCCGCGCCGGACCGCTGTTTCATTTGCTGTTGCGCTACACGCAGGCGCTGATCACGCAAATGGCGCAAACCGCCGTTTGCAATCGGCATCATTCGGTGGAGCAGCAGCTATGCCGTTGGCTGCTGCGCAGTCTTGATCGGCTGTCGACGCATGAAATGACCATGACCCAGGAATTGATCGCGACCATGCTGGGCGTGCGCCGCGAAGGGATTACCGAGGCGGCAGGCAACTTGCAGCGCGCCGGCCTGATCCGCTATAGCCGTGGCCACATCACCGTGCTGGATCGCCCGCGACTCGAAAAAGAGGCCTGCGAGTGCTATGCGGTGGTGAAAAAAGAATTCAACCGGCTGCTTTCGGATATTCCGAAGGGAGATCCGTATCAAACGGCCGGACTGGCGTATGGCTGATTTGGGTATTTTTCTTCATGCCCATCAATGTCGCTGATCGATATCGCTGATCGTCATCACCAGTGTGCCGCCGTCATATGAAGCCTGTGCGCGCCATTGAACATCGGCCGAAAACGTGGACGCATCCATGCGCCGCAAATTTGGCTGGCGGGATTCACTCGTGGACTCGCTGCCGATAGTCTGATCGAAGTGTCGTTCCAGGTCTGCGCGGGAACCGGCACCGAGATCGGCCGGATCCAGCATCAGCAATTGCTTGCGGGTGTAGCCAAACAGGCGGCAGGCGGTGGCGTTGACATCGATGATTTTCATGCTGGCCCGCGACACCAGCAGCATTGCGTCGCGCAAAGTATCGGTGGCGAGCCGAAAACGCTGTGCATCCAGTTCAGCGCGAGTGCGCTCGGTGACATCGATGCCAACGCCGCGATAACCGGTAAAGCGCCCGGAAGGATCGAAAGTCGGTTCGCCGCTGACTTGCAGAAAACTGTTTGATCCATCGGCGTTGGTGCGGCAGTAGGCAAAATCGACGAACGGCCGCCTGAGTGCCACGTTTTCTGCAAGGGCCACGCGTTCGGCATCGTTTGCCACCCCGTCCAACTCCATCCCGCGCATTTCGGGTGCCGCACCGGACACTTCGGTGAATTTGCCGCCCGCATCCTGTTGCCAATACCAATCGGAAGCGAGCTCGGTCAGGCTGCGAAAACGTGCCTCGCTGGCGCGCAGCTCGGCGGTGCGGCTCTCAACCATCTGCTCCAGATCGCGATTGACGTTTTCCAGCTTTTTGTACAGGAGGCGCACTTCGAGAATGTTGTGGATGCGCGTTTTGATCTCGACCACATCGAACGGCTTGCTGACAAAATCCATGGCACCAGTCCATAGCGCGCGCAACTTGAGGTTTGGCGCGGCGGTAATGACCAGTACCGAACAATAACTATTTTTTTCAATGTTCTTGAGACCTTCCAGCACCTCGAAACCATCCATGCCGGGCATTTTCAGATCGAGCAAAATCAGGTCAAAGTCGTGCTTGCGATGCAAACCCCAAACTTCGCGCGGATCCATGGTCGAGGCAACATGGACATAGCCCGCCTGATTCAGCATCTGCGTTAGCAGGAGAACGTTTGATTCCCGATCATCGACGATGAGAATTTTTGCGGCAAGAATATCCGGGGCCGTGACCACCATACATTTTCCTTTAGTGTCGTTTCCCAGAATATCGATACATAAAACGGCGTCTTTTTCCGTGTCACGACACTGGTGCCGAATTGCCCAAGCCGGGTGGCTTGAAACAATTCACGAAATCAATCTTCCACTTTGTGAAAGTTGTTGTCGGTTCGGCAACGCACACATACGGGATCGTTTGATTTGTTGCCCTCGCAACCCGGTTCGCTCACTGCAACTACAACTCAAACACGGTCCCTTCAATCCCCGGCGAGACCGCATAGGCCGGCAAGGTCGCGTCGATCGCCTCATTCAGCAGATTGTCCAGATCGGTGTCGGTATGATCCGGGTCATGGAGAAAGGGCACCAGCCGCTTCACCCCGGTCAGAGTGCCGAAATCCAGCGCCTGATTCAGTGAGCTATGCCCCCAGCCGCAATGGCAGGCGTATTCGCCTGCGCTGTACTGTCTGTCGTGAATCAGTAA
>JANLQC010000157.1:0-2313 GCA_031367575.1 Betaproteobacteria bacterium
CATCCTCGGCATGGACCAGCGGCATCCGCTGCTGCTTGCCGCTGTCACGCGAATCGAGGTTGTAGCGATTCACTAGCGCCATCGCGCCCGGCCCGATAAATTTTGAATTGAGTCCGTATTGCGGACATGCGGCATAGCAAAGCAGGCAGTTGATGCATGAAGCGAATTGCTCGTAGACGGCGAGTTGCGCAGGTGTCTGCAGGTTTTCACCCTCGGCAAGGGCGCGCGGCTTGTCGGCAATGATATAGGGCTTGATGCTCTCAAGTTTAACCATGAAATCATCGAGCACGATGATCAGATCGCGCTCAATCGGAAAGTGCGCGAGTGCTTCCACTTTCAATGTGGCCGGATAAAAATCGCGCAGAAAAGTCTGGCAGGCCAGCCGTGGCACGCCGCCAATCATCATGCCGCAACTGCCGCAGATCGCCATCCGGCACGACCAGCGAAATGATAGCGAGCCGTCGAGTTCGTCCTTGATATATTGAAGGCCTTCCAGCACCGACATGTCGTCCGTGAACGGCACCCTGTATTGATGGAAGATTGGCTTCTCGTCCTGCTCCGGACGATATCGCAAAACCTCGATGGTGATTACGCGCGTGCCGGCACTCATGCGGGTCGCGCTCGCACGGCAGGTGCGTTGGCCATGTCAGGTCGTTCGGCTTTTTCTCCGGCCGCCCCGTAGGCGCGCACGGCCGGGGGAGAATGGGTTATTTTGACGTCCCTGAAGTGAATGTGCGGCGCATTTTCGCCCGCAAACGTGGCTAGCGTGTGTTTAAGAAAATGCACGTCGTCACGCTCGGCAAAACCATCCAGCCGCTGGTGCGCACCACGCGATTCGCGGCGCTGCAATGCTGACGCGGCAATCGCCTCGGCCACTTCCAGTTGATAGCCGAGTTCGATCGCGAGCAGCCACTCGGTGTTGAACACGCGCGATTTGTCTTCCACCTTGATGTTCAAATATCGTCGTCGCAGATCGGCGAGCGTGTCACAGGTACGTTGCATCTCTTCCCCGGTGCGATATATGCCGCAGCCGCGTTCCATGGTTTCCGCCATTTCGCGGCGCAGGGTTGCAATGCGTTCGGTGCCGTTTGCGTGGTGAACGAAATGCAATGCGCGCTTGGCGGCTTGATCCGCATGTTTCCTCAACTGGGTGCCATTCACGGGTGCCGACGCTTTCGCAAATTTTGCCGCTTCCTCACCGGCAACCTTGCCGAACACGCAAAGCTCCGCGAGCGAATTGGATCCCAGACGATTGGCACCATGGATGCCCACGCTTGAACATTCACCTACCGCAAATAGCCCGGCCAGCGGTGACGCGCACTTTCCATCGACAAGAATTCCGCCCATGGTGTAGTGCACGGCAGGGCGCACGGGGATCGGTGTTTTCGCCGGATCAATGCCGAGAAACTGCTTCGCCATTTCCTGGATTTGCGGCAAACGTTCGCGCAAACGATTTTCGCCGAGATGCCGCAAATCCAGATGTACCGCCGCGCCATGCGGCCCATCAATGGTGCGACCTTTCTGTTGCTCATGCCAGAACGCCTGACTCAGGCGGTCGCGCGGACCGAGTTCCATCGCCTTGTTGCGGGGGCTCGGCTCAGCCGGGCCGAGACCGTAGTCCTGCAAATAGCGATAGCCATCCTTGTTGAGCAGGAAACCACCTTCACCGCGGCAGGCCTCGGTAAACAACAACCCCGAGCCCGGCATGCAGGTCGGGTGGTATTGCACAAATTCCATATCACGTAGCGGCACCCCGTGTCGATAGGCCAGTGCCATGCCATCACCTGTCACGATGCCGCCATTGGTATTTTCGCGAAACACCCGGCCCGCACCGCCAGTGGCGATGATCACCGATTTCGCTTCGATCATCGTCAATTCGCCGGAAGCAATCGCGATTGTCACCACACCCTGTGCGCGTCCCTCTTCGACCAGCAGCTCCACGCAGAAGTGTTCATCGAAGCGTTTGATCGAGGGATATTTGATCGATGTTTGAAACAAGGTGTGCAGCATGTGAAAGCCGGTCTTGTCAGCCGCAAACCAGGTGCGCTCGATTTTCATGCCACCGAAGGCACGCACGTTGATGTGCCCGTCTTCCTTGCGGCTCCACGGACAACCCCAATGTTCGAGTTGCACCATTTCTTCGGTGCAGTGCGCGACAAAATAATCCACCACGTCCTGGTCGCACAGCCAGTCTCCCCCGGCGACCGTGTCGTGAAAATGATGTTCGAGACTGTCGTTGGATTGCACTACGCCGGCCGAGCCACCTTCGGCGGCGACCGTATGGCTGCGCATTGGGTAGACCTTGGAAATAAG
>JANLQC010000158.1:0-1589 GCA_031367575.1 Betaproteobacteria bacterium
CATCGACAACAACGGTGCCGTAATCATCCCGCCAACCATCGGTGCCGCGATGCGTTGCATGATTTCAGAACCGGTGCCGCCGCCCAGCTTGATCGGAAACAAACCGGCGAGAATCACCGCGACGGTCATGGCTTTGGGCCGCACCCGCAACACCGCACCTTCGCGGATCGCATGGAGAAGTGCCGCCGTATCGTCGTGGCCGAGCGCAATTTGTTTTTCCCACGCATGCTTCAAATACAGCAGCATGATCACGCCGAATTCCGCCGCCACACCCGCCAGCGCGATGAAGCCGACCGCGCTCGCCACCGACATCGAGTAGCCGAGGAGATACATCAGCCAGAATCCGCCGATCAGCGCGAATGGCAATGTCGCCATGATCAGCAGCGCTTCATCGGCGCGGCGGAAGGTCAAGTACAACAACACGAAAATAATCAGCAGCGTGAACGGCACCACCACTTTCAGTTTCGCGGTGGCGCGTTCCAGGTATTCAAATTGCCCCGACCAGGCGATCGAGTAGCCGGGCGTGAGCTTGACCTCCTTCGCCACCGCCTGCTGCATGTCCTGCACCACCGATTGCAAATCGCGTCCGCGGATATCGACATACACCCAGCCGGAAAGCCGCGCGTTTTCGCTCTTGACCATCGGCGGGCCGTCGGTGATCTTGATATCGGCGACGGTCGATAGCGTAATCTGCGCGCCGCGTTCAGTGACGATGGAGAGGTTCCGCAAGCCTTCGATCGAATCGCGCAATTCGCGCGGATAGCGCACATTGATCGGGAAGCGTTGCAGGCCCTCGATCGTCTCGCCGATGTTGTCGCCGCCGATGGCAGCCGAGACCACGCTTTGCACGTCCGATACATTCATGCCGTAGCGCGCCGCTTTAGCGCGATCAATGTCGATATCGATGTAGCGCCCACCGGAGAGTCGTTCCGCGAGCGCGGAAGTCACACCCGGAATCGTTTTCACCACGCGCTCGATGTCGTTGGCGATGCGATCGATTTCACTCAAGCGCGTGCCGGCGACCTTGATTCCGACGGGGCTCTTGATGCCGGTCGCAAGCATATCGATGCGGTTACGAATCGGCGGAACCCACAGATTGGCGAGTCCCGGCAGCTTCACGGTGCGATCCAATTCCTCGATCAATTTCTCCGGTGTCATGCCGGGCCGCCATTGATCGCGCGGCTTGAACTGGAGCGTGGTTTCAATCATCTCCAGCGGCGCGGGATCGGTGGCGGTTTCGGCGCGGCCGATCTTGCCGAACGCGCGCGCCACTTCCGGCACCTGCATGATGAGCTTGTTGGTCTGTTGCAAAATTTCAGCGGCTTTGCCGGGCGAAAGGCCGGGCAGCGCGGACGGCATGTACAGCAAATCGCCTTCATCCAGCGGCGGCAGGAATTCGCCGCCGATGCGGGTCGCGGGATAAATGGTCGCGAGCAGAACAACGACGGCGACCAGCTACGTCGTTTTCGGAAACGCGAGTACGCCGTCCAACAATGGCCGATAGATCGCGATCAACACGCGGTTTAATGGGTTCTTGTTTTCATCCGGAATCTTGCCGCGAATGAGGTAGCCCATCAGCACTGGAATCA
>JANLQC010000192.1:0-1556 GCA_031367575.1 Betaproteobacteria bacterium
TGCTGACCAACGCGGCTAAATATACCGTTGAAGGCGGCGTAATTTGGCTTGACGTGGGACAAGTTGGCGATCTGGCGGAATTGACGGTGCGCGACACCGGCATCGGCATTGCGCCCGATTTGCTGCCACACGTGTTCGATCTTTTCACGCAGGGAGAAAGATCGCTGGATCGGTCGCAGGGTGGCCTCGGTATCGGCCTTTGTCTGGTACAGCGTCTGGTGGAAATGCACCACGGAACGGTCGACGTGAACAGCACGCTTGGCGAAGGCAGCACATTTGTTGTGCGCCTGCCAGTGTCGGCAATGTCTGCGCCCGTTATTTCCGGCCCGGATAATTCTGACCCCGTTGCGCCATCCGGCTCTGCGCCAGCGGGCACAACGGCGGCCGGGCGTTCGTTGCGGGTAATGGTGGTTGAAGACAACGTCGATGCGGCCGAGACCTTGACGATGGTGCTGGCCGCATGCGGACATGAGATAAGGTCTGCCAATGACGGGCACGCAGCGGTGCGAACGGCACTTCAATTCCGGCCGCAAGTGGTGCTGCTGGATATTGGCCTTCCGGGGTTGAACGGGTTTGAGGTGGCGAAATTGTTGCGGGAAGAACCCGGCCTTGGCGAGTTCGTGCTGATCGCGATGACAGGCTACGGTGAAGTGGCCGCGCGCGAGCGATCAAAGGCTGTCGGCTTTGATCATCATTTGGTCAAACCGGTGGACATTGACCAAATTCTGGAGATTTTGGCGGGCACGCCCGCGAGCGCGTGAGGCAGTTGGGCATATCAATATCAAATCCCCAAACTTGACCAGTGCGGAATTTATCCGCCGTCAAAGCGGATTTTGATTCCTAAGACTTGTTCTTCCAATCCGGATGCGAAATCCGCAGCTCCTGCGATTGCTCGATCAGCGCCTGATAAAACGCCATCCTCGGCGGATGGATTTTCATTGGGTTTGGCGCCGAGTGCGATGAGATGCGCGTGTTCGGCACTGAAATCGGGCGTTCCCCAGTAGGCCACGATACTTTCACCGTCCGGCAACAAGCCCAATTCGTAACCGCCCACATTGAATCCGACGTAGAACGGCTCGTTGAAGTCGGGCGGTGACCGACCACCTGCGTATACCACTCGGTGGCTCGGGCAAGATCGTCGACGCGATAGCTAACGGTGCGCAGGCCTTGCAACATGCTCGTCTCCTGATCGATTGTTGATGATCGCCATCACAATATTTTCTGGCAATGAAATTATCGATCAAATATCGTCAGCGTGTAGTTGGCCAGCGTCAATCCGACCTGCGCGTCTCCATTGACTTCATTGTTGAAACTGAAATTATCGATAGCGTAGTCGGCAATATCGGGCGATAAAGCGGAGTCCAGTGCGCGCGCCTTCGCGATGACGAACGCAATATCCTGCCTTCGAAGCCGAAAGCGGAACGGGGTCGGCTGCGCCGGACATGCGGTGGGATTGTTGAGCGTGTCGCATGAAAACGACGTGCCGGAAAGTCGCACGCCAAATCCCGGATTGTCGCGAAAGACGGTTGAAACAATGGCATTGCCGACGCCGAAAT
>JANLQC010000196.1:0-7753 GCA_031367575.1 Betaproteobacteria bacterium
GCCGACATCACCGAGGCCGAAGCTTTCCGTGTTAAAACCAACGAGGAAATCGCCAAAAGCGGCGCCAAAGTCACCATGCTCGCTTTCCTCATCAAGGCCTGCGTGGCTTCCTTGAAAAAATTCCCGGAGTTCAATTCTTCGCTCGAGCCCGGCGGCGAAAATCTGATCCTGAAAAAGTACTTCAATATCGGCTTCGCGGCCGATACGCCGAACGGCCTGGTCGTACCGGTGATCAAGAATGCGGATCGCAAATCGGTCATCGAGATTGCCAAGGAAATGGGCGAGCTTTCCATCAAAGCGAGAGACGGAAAACTTTCGCCGGCTGAAATGTCCGGCGGCTGCTTCTCGATTTCCTCACTCGGTGGCATCGGCGGCACTTTCTTCACGCCCATCATCAATGCGCCGGAAGTCGCCATACTTGGCGTGTCGAAATCGGCGATGAAACCGATTTGGAACGGCAAGGAATTCGTACCGCGCCTGATTCTTCCGATGTCGCTTTCCTATGATCATCGCGTCGTCGATGGCGCTTCCGGGGCGCGCTTCTCCACATACCTAGCTGCGTTGATGTCTGACATCCGCAAGCTCGTGTTGTAAGGAATCACATGGCGAATCTGATCGAAGTCAAAGTCCCCGACATCGGCGATTTCACCGATATTCCGGTCATCGAAATTCTGGTGAAGCCAGGTGACGTCATCAAGAAAGATGCATCGCTGATTTCGCTCGAAAGCGACAAAGCGACAATGGAAGTTCCATCGACTCACGCGGGTGTTGTCAAGGAGATCAAGGTCAAGTTGGGCGATAAGGTTTCGATGGGGGCGCTGGTGCTGGTGCTGGATGCAGCGGAAGTCACTGCCAACGCAGCACCGGTGCAACCGGCCAGCCCGGCGGTCCAAACAGAAGCGCCTGCGAGGCTTGCAGAGGCGAAAATGGAAAATGCGGCGCCAAAAGCCGCGCCGGCATTGGCTTCCAAGCCGGCACCTGTTGCCGGTTCATATCAGGGCGCCGTCGATATCACCTGTGAAATGGTCGTCCTCGGGGCCGGACCCGGTGGCTATTCGGCCGCTTTCCGCGCCGCCGATCTCGGCATGAAAACCGTCATCGTCGAGCGCTATGCGCAGCTCGGTGGCGTGTGCCTGAACGTCGGCTGCATCCCATCAAAGGCGCTGCTGCACGTTGCGGCGGTGGCCGATGAAACCAGTGCGTTGGCCGCACACGGCATCACCTTCGGCAAACCGGAAATCGATCTCGGCAAGCTGCGCGGCTGGAAAGACAAAGTCGTCGGTAAATTGACCGGCGGCCTGGGCGGCATGGCAAAGGCGCGCAACGTTGAGGTCGTGCGCGGCGTCGGCCAATTTCTCGATCCCAATCACATGGTCGTCGAACTCACGACCGGCACCGGCCAGGAAAAAACCGGCGAGAAAAAAATCATTCGCTTTGAAAAAGCCATTATCGCCGCAGGTTCGCAAGTGGTGCGCCTGCCATTCATTCCCGATGATCCGCGCATCGTGGATTCCACCGGCGCGTTGGCGCTGAAAGAGATTCCGAAAAAAATGCTGGTGATTGGCGGCGGCATTATCGGCCTCGAAATGGGCACCGTGTATTCGACCCTCGGCACGCGCCTCGACGTGGTCGAAATGCTCGATGGACTGATGCCGGGCGCGGATCGCGATCTGGTGAAAGTCTGGCAGAAGATGAACGAAAAACGCTTCGACAATATTATGTTGAAAACCAAAACGGTCGGTGTCGAAGCGAAGCCGGACGGCATCTACGTTACCTTTGAGGGCGCGGAAGGGCAAATGAATGCGCCAAAGGAGCCACAACGCTACGACATGGCGCTGATGAGTGTCGGCCGCGCACCCAACGGCAAGAAAATCAGCGCCGACAAAGCCGGTGTCGCGGTGACGGATCGCGGCTTCATCAATGTTGATTCGCAGATGCGCACCAATGTTGCGCACATTTTCGCCATCGGTGATCTGGTCGGGCAACCGATGCTCGCACACAAAGCGGTACACGAAGGCCACGTCGCGGCGGAAGCGGCGGCGGGACAGAAATCGCACTTCGATGCGCGGGTGATTCCGAGTGTGGCTTACACGGATCCCGAAGTGGCGTGGGTCGGTGAAACAGAAGACACCTGCAAGGCCAAAGGCATCAAGTTCGGCAAGAGCGTGTTTCCATGGGCTGCATCAGGGCGTGCCATTGCCAATGGGCGCGATGAAGGCTTCACCAAATTGATCGTCGATACTGAAACGCATCGCGTGATCGGCGGCGGCATTGTCGGCACCCATGCGGGCGACTTGATCGGTGAAATTGCGCTCGCCATCGAAATGGGCTGTGACCCCACCGACATCGGCAAAACCATTCACCCGCATCCGACCTTGGGCGAATCGATTGGCATGGCGGCGGAAGTTTTTGAAGGTGTTTGCACGGACTTGCCGCCGCAGAAAAAATAGCGGTTTCGCTTGCTAACGTAGGGTACTTCTATTAACCCTGTCGTACCGGCGGAGCCTGCCCCGGCAGGCAGTAGGCCGGGGGCCGGTACCCAATTTTCTTAAGCCATTGACATATTGACAAAATTGGCCCCCGGCCGCAGCCTGCCCTCGAATGCTTTAATCGGGGGCCGGGGAGACAGAGATTTGAGGTAAATAGAAGTACCCCGTAGTGAAACTCTAGTATTGGCGCGGTGTTTCGCGGTAAAAGTCTCCGAAAGGCGCGCCAATCCTTGAGTTTGTTTCTTATGAAACTGACCCATCGTGTTCCGGCGGGAGGTTGGATCCAAGTTTCGCCACATCAACCGGCCGCTATTTCTTCACCCCAAAACAATGCTCCAGCGCAGGAAACGTCCCGCCCCAGACGTCCGCCGCATATTCCCCCACCGCCTTCGACACCAACGCACCCATCTCCACATAACGTTTGGCAAACTTCGGGGTGAAATCGGGAAACAGGCCGAGAATGTCTTCTGTGACCAGCACCTGGCCATCGCATGCGGGGGAGGCACCGATGCCGATCAACGGCACTTTCAAAGCCTCCGCCACCGCGCGCGCCACCGGTTCAACGGTGCCTTCGATCAACACCGAAAACGCCCCCACACTTTCAAACTGGAGCGCGATATTCGTCCACTTCTTTGCGGCATCTTCCTCGCGACCTTGCGCCTTGAAGCCGCCCATTTCATTCACCCGCTGCGGCATCAAACCGATATGCGGCATGATCGGCAATCCGCGTGCGACCAGAAATTCGACGGTCTCGACCAATTCCGCGCCGCCCTCCAATTTCAATCCTTGCGCGCCGGATTCCGCCATCGCGCGTGCGCAATTTCGATAGGCTTGTTGTTTCGATTCCTGATAGCTGCCAAACGGCATATCCAGCAACACAGCGGCGCGCTGTGAGCCGCGCATCACGGCTTGGGTGTGGGCGATCATGGTATCGAGCGATACGTTGAGCGTGTTGGCCATGCCATACACCACCATCGCCAGCGAATCACCCACCAGCAACACATCGCAATGCGGATCCAGCAATTGCGCCATCGGCTTGGTATAGGCGGTGAGCATGACCAGCTTTCCCGCACCTTTCATGCCGCGAAGGTCGGGAATGGAAATGCGTTTTTGCGCGGCGTGGACACTCATGGATTTATTCTCGTCATCGGGTAATGTGGGAATGGCGTTATTATCGCGTTTTGTTTAGGGAGTTCACTCAAAATCATGTCGCTCATTGTTCGCTGGTTTATCAACGCGCTGGCCCTGATGCTAGTGGCCTATTTATATCCGGGTGTGCAGGTCGCAGGCATGTTTGAGGCATTGATCGCGGCGCTGGTGCTGGGTTTGGTCAACGCCCTCATCCGGCCAATATTATTGCTACTTACGCTGCCGGTGACCATCGTCACGCTGGGCCTGTTCATATTCGTGATCAATGCGTTCCTGTTCTGGTTCGTGGCCGAGATTGTCAAAGGCTTTACCGTCAGCGGATTCATGGGAGCGTTGATCGGCTCGATTCTGTTTAGCGTGATTACAATTCTCACGAGTTGGCTCATTTCGGGCAAAAAAAGCAAATAACATCCGAATTCACCGAATCGCCACTTGAAAAATGTGGGAACGCCCATAGTTCCTGCATGACCCTGTTTTTTCTGGAGTTTTAGATGTCTGATCCGACCCAAAACGCATCGGCGGAAGCCGACGCTGCGCCGGCTGAAACGGTTTTGTCTGAATCGGCCGCAACCGCGCCTGTCACGCCTCTGCAACGCGTTGCCGAACTTGAAACGGCGCTGGCCGAAAGTGTCACCAAAGCGCAGGAAAACTATGACCAATTTGTTCGCGCCAAGGCCGAGATGGAAAACATCCGCCGCCGCTCGGCCGAAGATGTATTGAAAGCGCAAAAATTTGGCGTTGAAAAAATTGCCGAGGCATTGCTTGCCGTGAAGGACAGCATGGATGCGGCGCTGGTGGTGGAAAACACCTCGGTGGAGTCGTTCAAGACCGGCGTCGAACTTACCGCCCGCCAATTGACCAACGTATTCGAAAAATTTTCGATCAAGGAAGAAAATCCGCTCGGCGCGAAATTCGATCCGACCAGACATCAGGCGATTGCCGCGCTGGAATCCGGGGAAGCCGCAAACACGGTGGTCAACGTGATGCAAAAAGGCTACCTGTTGCACGAGCGCGTGCTGCGCCCCGCACTGGTGGCGGTGGCCAAGGAAAAAGTGGCCGAATCACCCAATCTTTCTTGAAATTATCGGTAGCGGCCCGATTTACATAACAACATTAACGAATCAAGTTTGAGGGAAAAATCATGGGAAAAATCATCGGTATCGACTTGGGAACCACCAATAGCTGCGTATCCATCATGGAAGGCGGCGTCCCCAAAGTCATTGAAAATTCGGAAGGTGCGCGCACCACGCCATCGATCGTCGCCTATCAGGACGACGGCGAAGTACTGGTCGGCGCATCCGCAAAACGACAGGCCGTTACCAACCCGAAGCACACGCTTTATGCGGTCAAGCGGTTGATCGGTCGGCGCTTCGAAGAAAAGGAAGTGCAAAAAGACATCAACATGATGCCGTACCGCATCGTCAAAGCCGACAACGGCGACGCCTGGGTTGAAGTCAACGGCAAGAAAATGGCACCACCGCAAGTGTCGTCAGAAGTCTTGCGCAAGATGAAAAAAACGGCGGAAGATTATCTCGGCGAGGAAGTCACCGAGGCCGTGATCACGGTGCCGGCGTACTTTAACGATAGCCAGCGTCAGGCCACCAAAGACGCCGGGCGCATCGCCGGCCTCGAAGTCAAACGCATTATCAATGAACCCACCGCGGCCGCATTGGCGTTCGGCATGGACAAGCAGGAAGGCGACCGAAAAAGTGCCGTGTATGACCTGGGTGGTGGCACCTTCGATATTTCCATCATCGAAATCGCGTCGGTCGAAGGCGAACACCAGTTTGAAGTGTTGTCCACCAACGGCGACACGTTCCTCGGTGGCGAAGATTTCGATCAACGCCTGATGGATTACCTCTGCGACGAATTCAAAAAGGATCAGGGCATTGACCTGAAGAAAGACGTGCTTGCGCTCCAGCGTCTGAAAGAAGCGGCCGAGAAAGCCAAGATCGAACTTTCGTCTTCGCAACAAACCGAAGTGAATCTGCCTTACATCACGGCCGATGCCAATGGCCCGAAACATCTGGCGATCAAACTGACGCGGGCCAAATTTGAAGCACTGGTCGATGAATTGATCGAACGCACCATCGAGCCATGCCGCACCGCGATCAAAGATGCCGGCGTGAAAATTGCCGACATTGCCGACGTGATTCTGGTCGGCGGGCAGACGCGCATGCCGAAGGTGCAGGAAAAAGTGAAGGAAATTTTCGGCCGCGAGCCGCGCAAAGACGTGAACCCGGATGAAGCGGTGGCCGTCGGTGCCGCGATTCAGGGCGGCGTGCTGAAAGGTGACGTGAAAGATGTATTGCTGCTCGACGTGACGCCGCTGTCGCTCGGCATCGAGACGCTCGGCGGTGTTGCCACCAAGCTGATCAAGAAAAACACCACGATTCCGACCAAGGCATCACAGGTTTTCTCGACGGCCGACGACAATCAATCGGCGGTAACCATCCACGTGTTGCAGGGCGAGCGCGAATTGGCGACCGGCAACAAATCGCTGGGACAATTTAACCTCGAAGGCATTCCGCCTTCTTCACGCGGCATGCCGCAAATCGAAGTCACGTTCGACATTGACGCCAACGGCATCATGCATGTGCATGCCAAGGACAAGGCCACCGGCAAGGAAAACAAGATCACCATCAAGGCAAATTCCGGGCTGAACGAGGAAGAAATCCAGCGCATGGTGAAGGATGCCGAGGCCAATGCCGACGAGGACAAGAAAGCGCTGGAACTGGTGAATGCGCGCAACACCGGTGATGCGTTGGTGCATTCGACCAAGAAATCGCTCGCGGAGTATGGCGACAAGATCGACGCGGCCGAGAAAGCGGCGATTGAAACCGCCAGCAAGGAATTGGAAGAAGCGTTGAAAGGCAACGACAAAGCCGAGATCGAAGCGAAGTCGGAAGTCCTCGGCAAGGCATCCCAAAAACTGGGCGAAAAAATGTATGCCGACATGCAGGCCAAATCACAGGCCGACGCGGCAGCAGCCGGTGCGGGCGCATCGGGCCCGGCAGGTGGCGGTGCCGCGAGTGGTGAAGCCCCGGGTCAGGCCAAAGAGAAAGACATGGGCAATGTTGTCGATGCCGAGTTCACGGAAGTCAAAGACAAAAAATAATGGAGCGGTAGCGGATGATGCACAACGGGTGACGAGCAACCGGCTCTGTCACCCGTTACGCTTTATCGGTCACGATTCACCCGTCACGGTACAAGAACATGGCAAACAAAAAAGACCTCTACGACATCCTCGGCGTCAATCGCGACGCAAGCGATGAAGACATTAAAAAGTCCTATCGCAAACTCGCGATGAAATACCATCCGGATCGCAATCCCGACAGCAAAGATTCCGAGGAGAAATTCAAGGAAGCGAAAGGCGCCTACGAAATTCTCTCTGAACCGGAAAAACGCCGCGCCTACGATGCCTACGGCCATGCCGGCATCAACCCGCAGGGCGGCGGCGGGCCCGGTGGTGAAGGAATGGGCGGTTTCTCGGAAGCCTTTGGCGATATTTTCGGCGAAATTTTTGGCGGGCGCGGCGGGCGCGGTGGCCAGCAGGTGTATCGCGGTGCCGATCTCAGATACAACATGGATATCACCCTTGAGCAAGCGGCGCGCGGCACCGAAACCAAGATCCGCATTCCCAGCCTTGATGAATGCGCGACGTGCAAAGGCACCGGTGCCAAGCCCGGCACGCAGCCGAAAACCTGCCACACCTGCAACGGGCAGGGACAGGTACGCATGCAGCAGGGCTTTTTTTCCATTCAACAAACCTGCCCCACCTGCCACGGCAACGGCAAAGTGATTGCCGATCCGTGCGTGCCGTGCAGCGGCAGCGGGCGCATCAAGAATCACAAAACACTGTCAGTGAAAATTCCCTCCGGCGTTGATGATGGTGATCGCATTCGCCTCTCGGGCGAAGGTGAGGCTGGCATGAATGGCGGCCCACCGGGTGATTTGTATGTTGTCGTTCAATTAAAGCCGCACGCGGTATTCCAGCGTGAAGGTGCGGATTTGCATTGTGAAATGCCGATCAGCTTTACCATTGCCGCCCTTGGTGGCGATATCCATATCCCGACGCTCGATGGCGAAGCGAAAATCAAAATTCCCGCCGAAAC
>JANLQC010000287.1:0-2318 GCA_031367575.1 Betaproteobacteria bacterium
GGCAGGAAATGTTGAAACGCAATCAAGGCAAGCGTCTGCCGCTGATCGGCAACATCGAAATCAACATCATCGAAGAAAACCAGCCGCGCTGGCTGGCGTTCTTGAATGAAGAACATGATTTTCTGGAGCGGTTGCCGAACGATTACGCCAACATTGCGATTCCCAATAATCGCATTGCCCCCAATCTTGCGAAGCGCGGCATCCAAATGGCGCAATTTCCGGCGATGGAACTGGTGTTCGCGATTTTCAACATGATCGATCCGGTGATCGGCGGCTACGCGCCCGAGCAAATCGCCTTGCGGCGCGCGATCACGATGGGTTACTCGAATGAAGAGGAAATTCGCGTCATTCGCAAGAATCAGGCGATTCCGGCGCACCAACCGATCGGCCCCGGCGCGATGGGCTATGACCCGGATTTCAGGACATCCGTTGCTGAATACAATCTGCCGCGCGCCAAGGCGCTGCTCGATATGTACGGTTACATCGACCGCGACGGCGACGGTTATCGCGAATTGCCGGACGGCAGGCCGCTGGTGATTGAATTTGCCACCGAGCCCGATTCGAACTCGCGCCAGTACAACGAACTGTGGCAAAAGAGCATGGACGCACTCGGCATCAAATTAAAATTCAATATCGCGAAATGGCCTGACAATCTGAAAGCGGTGTATGCCGGCCAGCGGCAAATGTGGCAGTTGGGTGACTCGGCCGTGATCCCCGACGCCGATACCTGGATGACGCAATACTACGGGCCCAACGAAGGCGACAAGGGCAATTTGCCGCGCTTCAAAAACGCCGATTTCGACCGGCTCTACGAGAAATATCGTGTCACCCCGCACGGCCCGGAGCGTCAAGCGCTGGTGCGGGAAATGGTGCGCATTATCATGACGTTCGCGCCGGTCAAGGTGAATGTGCATCGCATCTTGACCGATATGTGGCATCCGTGGGTGTCGAACTACCGGCGGCATGCGATGTTGCGTTCGGTGTGGAAATTCATGGATATCGATGTTGAGCGGCAGCAAGCCGTGCGGAAAAATGATTGACCTGCGCGAAATTTGCAAGTCCTGGCGAATCGCAGGATGGGTGGAGCGTCGCGATTCCCATCATGTTGGTGCGCCGCAACGATGGGTATCGCGACGCTCCACCCATCCTGCGGATTTGTCGATCACCTTGGCCATTTCCCGGCATTGCTGGATCGCGAAACATGCTATTGCCATTGCTTGTTTCTCGTTTCTCGCGGCCGACCTCCATGCCCAGCCCGACCCCAACAAAGTCATGCGCTACGGTTTCGAGATCGCCGAAACCGGTTTCGATCCCGCGCAGATTTCGGACTGGTATTCGTCGCTGGTGAACGAGCAAATATTCGACACGCCGCTCACCTACGATTACCTCGCGCGGCCGATCAAGCTTAAACCCAACGTACTCGAATCGATACCGGAGATCAGCGCCGACGGCAAGAGTTACACCTTGCGTGTGAAGAAGGGAATTTATTTCACCGACGATCCCGCATTCAACGGCAAGAAACGTGAATTGGTGGCGGCCGATATCGCGTACTCGATGAAGCGCCTGTTCGACCCGAAGACAAAATCGCCCAACCTGTATTTGCTTGAAGGGTTGATCGTTGGCATGGATGGGTTCGCGCAGCGCCAGAACAAGGCGGGCAAGTTTGATTACGACATCGCCATCGAAGGATTGCAGTTGCCGGATCGTTACACGCTAAAAATTCAACTCACCGAATCCAATTTCAATTTTCTCTATCGGCTGGCTTCTCACAATTCCTGCGCCATTGTTGCCCGCGAAGTGGTGGAAAAATATGGCGACGACATCATGGCGCATCCGGTCGGCAGCGGGCCGTACAAACTCGGCTATTGGAAACGGTCATCAAAGATTTCGCTGGAGCCGAATCCGGGGTTTCGGGAAGAATATTTTGAAGCGGAACCCACGCCTGGCGATGAGGAAGCGAACGCGATTTACCGCAAGTTAAAAGGTCGCCGTCTGCCGATGATCGGCCGCATCGATTTTCAGGTAATCGAGGAAGACCAGCCGCGCTGGCTGGCGTTTCTGAATGAAGAGCACGACATGATCGACCGCGTGCCGCTCAGTTTTTCAAACATGGCGGTGGTCGATGACAGGCTGCTGCCCCATCTCGCCAAACGCGGCATCCACATGAGCCGCATGGCCGGGCTCGAGGTCACGTACGCGTATTTTGCGATGGAAAATCCGGTTGTCGGCGGGTATGCCGCCGATAAAGTGGCGCTGCGGCGCGCGATGGTGCTGGGTTACAACACCGAAGATGAAATCCGTGTCGTGATGAAGAATCA
>JANLQC010000379.1:0-5923 GCA_031367575.1 Betaproteobacteria bacterium
CATCGAAATAATTCAGCCGCGCAAAAATGCCGAGGATGCTCAGGTGGCGATGCAGGACCATCCATTCGACGTCGCGATAAAAATCGCCGAAATGCGCGGGCATCGGCAAGCCGGCGTTGCGGGCTTTTTCCCAGTAGCGGATGGTGCCATCGAGCACCCGTTCTTCGTCCCATGAGATGAAGGCGTCGCGATAGAGCGAAGCGATGTCGTAGCTGATCGGGCCGTATACCGCATCCTGAAAATCGAGTACACCGGGGTTCGGTTGCGAGATCATCAAATTGCGTGGCATGTAATCGCTGTGGACGTACACCTTCGCCTGCCCGAGTGCGTGTTGCGCGATGAGCGTAAACGCCGATTGCAAGGTATTGCGCTGCCTGTCGTTTAACGCAACACCGACATGCTTGACAATGTACCAATCGGAAAACAGCGCAAGTTCCTGCGCGATTTGCGCTTCGGTGTATGCCGGCAACACATCGGGCTTCGAGGCAAGCTGCCATTTGATCAACTCGGCATTGGCTTCACGAAACAGTTGGTCGGCGTTGTCCTCATTGATCACATCGAGATAGGTTTGCCGACCCAAGTCGGTGAGCAGCAGGAATCCTTGCGCGAGATCCTGTGCAATCACGTCCGGCGCATTCACCCCGGCTTCGCGCATCAGGCCGGCCACCTTGACGAATGGGCGGCAATCCTCCTGTTCGGGTGGCGCATCCATGACGATGTGCGTTCCGGCTGCGGAGCTTATGCGAAAATAGCGGCGGAAACTGGCGTCGGCGGAGGCGGGTGCCAGCGTGTATTCACTGACGTTGCGGCGCTTGAGTTCGGGTGCCAGCCAGCCATTGAGTGCGTCCAGTCGCGGTTCAAAGACGGGCGCGGGCGATGAAATTTCGGCCATGTTGTTTTTCTTGTGGAATCAAACTGGATTTTATCATTCACCGTTGCGCGGTTTTTTGGTTCCCTGTTCATTGCGCCGTGAATTTTCAAATCCTGATAAGACCAATGCGGCAAATGAAAAAATCATGGTGAAATCGCCGTGCCCGAACAGACGGGAACCCGGTGACGTTGCAACGCGCGCCACGGGATCCCCGCCGGCTCGGGGAAGACGCACATCGGCAATTGCCACCCATTCGCTGGCCGGATTATTGCTGGCCGCAAGCGGGTTGTCGGTCTTCGCCCAACAAACCACCGCGCCGCCCAACCAAGCCGAGCTCGACGCCGCCATTCAGGAAGGCCTCAAGCTCGAAAAACTATTGCCGACACCGGGTGGCCTGTTTCAGCGCCCGGCGAAGTCGGGCCCGCGCATAATTTCCGCCAATGAAATCGATGGCACCAATCAAAAAAATGTGAGCGCAATCGGGCGGGTATCGGTCAAGCAGGGCGACATGGAGATCACCGCCGAGCGCGTCGATTACGACATGCTCACCGATCTCGCCACCATCCCCGGAAAATTGCGGATGGATCGCGGCGGCGATGTTGTGTCGGGATTGGGATTGAAATTCAAGGTTTCGACCGAGACCGGCACGCTCGATGAGCCGAGTTTCTTTTTTTCCAAAAGCCCCACCCGCCCGTCGCAGCGTTTTGAGGCGCGCGGTTCCGCGACACGGATGAATTTTGAAGGTCCCGATCAGGAGCGGTTGTTCAACGCGCTCTACACCACCTGCCGGGCGAATGAGAATGAGTGGTACCTCAAAGTTTCCGAACTGGCACTTGACCGCACGCGCAATGTCGGCACTGGCATCAATGGACTGGTGGAATTCAAGGGCGTGCCGATTCTGTATCTGCCCTACCTGACGTTTCCGCTCAACAACGACCGAAAATCGGGATTCCTGCCGCCGGAATTTGGCACCTCCACCAGCGGCGGTTTCGAGCTCTCGGTGCCCTATTATTTGAATCTGGCACCGAACCGCGATGCCACCATTACGCCGAGGATTTTCACCCGGCGCGGTGTGCAACTCGGTGGCGACTTCCGTTATCTCAATCCGAGTTATTTCGGTGAAATCGAAACCGAATACCTGCCGCATGATCGGGTGGTGGGCAATGAGCGCTATCTGGTCTCATTGCGGCATTTCCAAAACTTGGGCGCGTGGCTTCCGACCGGCTGGAGTGCCTCGATCAATGCGCAAAAAGTCTCCGACGACAATTACTTCCGTGATCTTTCCACGCGCATTGCCAGCACCGCGCAAACCAATCTGCCGCGCGACGCCGCGTTGTCGTATTCAACACCGCTCGGCAACGTGATGGCGCGTTTTCTTTCCTATCAAACGTTGCAGGATCCGGCGCAGTTGGTCGCGTTGCCGTACCGGCTCGCGCCGCAAATTTCGTTCAGCTCCACGCTTAACCGCTGGCATGGTCTTGAGCTCAACGCCCAGGGCGAATTCACCGATTTTCGTCACCCCACGCTGGTGAACGGACAACGATTTCTTGTCTATCCGACGGCGTCGTTGCCCCTTACGGCACCGTACGGCTTTATCACCCCCAAAATCGGCGTACACGCCAGCCACTATCGGCTGACCGCCAACGAGGGCAGCAAGGAAAGCGGCTCGCTCACGGTGCCGATCATGAGCGTCGATAGCGGGCTTTCATTCGAGCGCCCGCTCTCGCTGTGGGGCGAATCTGTTTCGCAAACCCTGGAGCCGAGGTTGTTTTTTCTGTTCGTGCCGTTTCGCGAGCAAAGCCGTCTGCCGGTGTTTTCCACGGCGGTGACCGATTTCAGTTTTGCGCAAATCTTCAATGAAAATCTTTTCGTCGGCGGTGATCGCATCTCCGACGCGCGCCAAATGACGGCCGCCATCACCACCCGTTTTATCGAAAACCTGACCGGCATCGAACGCCTGCGCGCGGCCATCGGCCAGCGTTACTATTTCACACCGCAACGGGTGACGCTGCTCGACAGCACCAGCCCGGCCACCACACCGCCGCAGGGCAATCTCAGCCGCTCCGATTTGCTCGCCGCGCTATCGGGCCAAGTGTCGGATTCGTGGTTTCTCGATTCGGGTTTTCAGTATTCGACGTCGAAGCGGGAATTTCAGCGCACCAACATTGCCGCCCGCTATAGCGCCGACGCCGGTCGCATTCTCAATTTCAGCTATCGGTTTACCCGTGAATCGTTGAAACAAGTTGATATTTCCGCGCAATGGCCGTTCGGCAAAGTGGCCCCGGCGTGGACGCTTCTGGCGCGCGCCAACCACTCCCTGCAGGACAAACGATTGATCGAGGGTCTGCTGGGCGTCGAGTATAATCAGGGCTGCTGGCAATTCCAGTTGGTGGCGCACCGTTTTGCGACGGCCGCGAATCAATATTCCAACTCGGTCAAGTTCCAATTGGAGTTGAAGGGCCTCGCCAAACTGGGCATCAACCCGCTGGAAACCCTCAGACAGAACATTCCGGGTTATCGGCGGTCTGATGATCGCTAAGCCTGGTTTTTTGCCTGTGCCAAACCCGCCAATTCAGACTTGCAAGTGATCCCCGCCACCCCATTCACCATCCCGAACGCGTTGCATTTTTCTGGAAGCCGCACCATGAACCATCGCATCTTTGCCGCAAATTCCGTTGCCATTGTGATCCTGGCACTGTTGCCGATCACGGCAATCGCACAACTGGCCGCGCCTTCGACGAACCCCCTCATTGCACCGGTTTCGCCGGCGGCCAAGCTTGACACCACGCTTTCCACGCCCAGTCAATCCGGCGGCGTGGTCGAGCTGGATCGCATCGTTGCCATCGTCAACAATGAAGTCATCACCGCCAACGATCTGAACAGCCGCATGGCCACCGTGGTCAAGCAGTTGCAGGCGCAAAGCACGCAATTGCCGCCGCAGGACGCGCTCAAAAAACAATTGCTGGAGCGCATGATCAACGACATGGTGCAAATGCAGGAAGCCAAGGAAACCGGCATCAAGGTCGATGATTCGACCCTCGACAAACCCCTGCAACGCATTGCCGATGAGAACAGTTTGTCGATGACCGCGTTCCGTCAGCGGCTCGAAGGCGACGGCATGGTTTGGCAGAAATTCCGCGAAGAAGTGCGCGGCGAAGTCATCATGTCGCGTCTGCGCGAACGCGAAGTGGAAAGTGGCATCAACGTCACCGAGGCTGAAGTCGATACCCAGCTTTCGCTCGAGGCACGCGAAGCCACCACCGATCAGGAATACCGCCTCGCGCATATTCTGGTGCTGGTGCCGGAGCAGGCGACCAGCGTGCAAATTGAAGCGCGCCGCAAACGCGCGCTGCTGGCGCTGGGCGAATTGCGCAAGGGGGCCGAATTCGCGCAGATTTCCGCGCAATATTCCGATGCGCCCGATGCCTTGCAGGGCGGCAATCTCGGCTGGCGTCCTTCGGGCCGTTTGCCGGCAATTTTTCTTGAAGCGCTATCGCCGCTGAAGTCCGGCGAGATCACCGATATCCTGCGCAGCGCGAATGGCTTCCACATCGTGAAACTGCTGGATAAGCGCGGCAAGGACGCGCAACCCACCATTCAACAAACGCACGTGCGCCACATCCTGCTCAAGGCCAAGGAGGGTGTGACCGACAACGACGCCAAGGAGCGTCTCGCACGGCTGCGCGAACGGATCATCGGCGGCGCTGATTTTGCCGAACTCGCCAAAGTGCATTCCGACGACCCGTCGAATGCCAAAGGCGGTGACCTCGGCTGGATTTCGCCCGGCGATACCGTGCCCGAATTCGAGCGCGCGATGAATCAGTTGCGCGACAACGAAATTTCGGCACCGGTGCAAAGCACCTTTGGCTGGCATTTGGTGCAGGTGGTTGAGCGCCGCTCCGAAGGCGTGACCGAAGAGCGCAAACGCGCCGGTGCGCGTAACACCATCCGCGCCCGCAAAGGCGACGAGGCCTATCAGGATTGGCTGCGCCAGACGCGGGATCGCGCGTTTGTGGAATATCGGGCGGATTGACCGCAATGGCCCGTCGTCCCGGCGAAGGCCGGGACCCAGTCCGCACCCGGATTATTAACCTGTCCGGTGGACGGTGCCGCAGTCGCAGCGCGCGAATATTCGCCTCACCGCCCACCGCACCATGACTCCCACCATCGCCATCACCTCCGGCGAACCCGCCGGCATCGGGCCCGATCTCTGTGTGCTACTCGCCACTGAAGAATTGGCGGCCAATATTGTGGTGCTCGGTGACCGCGATTTGCTCAACTCACGCGCGGCAACGCTCGGCATTGACATCAAAAAATTGCGGATTGAATCCGTTCCCGTTGCGGCACCGGTCGTCGCGGGGAAGCTCAACGCCGCCAATAGTCCCTACGTTTTGCACCTGCTGGATCGCGCCATTGATGGTTGCCGTTCGGGCGAATTCGCGGCGATGGTCACGGCCCCGGTACACAAGGGTGTGATTAACGACGCGAAGATTGCCGGTCTCGATTTCATCGGCCACACCGAATACCTCGCCGATAAAACCGGCACGCCACGCGTGGTGATGATGCTGGTCGGCGGCGGCCTGCGCGTGGCACTCGCAACCACCCATCTGCCGCTCAAAGCCGTTCCTGCCGCGATCACGCGCGAATCATTGACGACCACGCTAACGATTTTGCATGCGGACTTGATGGTGAGATTCGGCATCCGTCGGCCGCGCATTTTGGTCGCCGGATTGAATCCTCATGCGGGCGAAGGCGGCTATTTGGGCCGCGAGGAAATCGATGTGATCACGCCGGTGATTGATCAGCTCAAGAGTGAAGGCATGCGATTGGTTGGCCCGCTGCCCGCTGATACCTTGTTCACGCCACGCCACCTTGCCGATGCCGACGCGGTTCTGGCGATGTATCACGATCAGGGCTTGTCGGTCCTGAAATATGCGAGCTTCGGTACCGGCGTGAACGTCACGCTCGGCTTGCCGATTATTCGCACTTCCGTCGACCATGGCACCGCGCTTGATCTGGCCGCAACGGGAAAGATCGACACCGGCAGCATGA
>JANLQC010000403.1:0-1596 GCA_031367575.1 Betaproteobacteria bacterium
GCGGCGCTGCGCTTTCGGTTGCGTGGATCCATTGAGCTTGCCGACGCGGGGAAACCTTCGCCACTAACCAATCTGCCGATGTGGTGGGCGCTCATCTGGTGGTTCGCCGGGATTCATGGTGCCATCGATCAGCAAAGCGCCCCACTTCATCGAATCGCCTGGCATCTGGCGGCGGTGTCGTTGTCGATTGTCTTTTTTGAAGCGGCGGGAAAATGGTTCGTCTGGTCAGCATTGCGACGCACGCAAATCCTGTTGACGGCGACGATGCTGATCGCGGCATTGCATCTTGTCTGGCACGGAATCAAACCTTTCCACGAGATGCAATTGTTCGCGTGGGTGGTGGCGTTTTCAATTGGCGCATGGGTGCTAAATCGCCAGGAGCGCGAGCAAATTTCCGTGGCGTCCGCAGCACAGTTGGTGACGCTGTTTGCGCTCGGGCTGTGGCTCGCGGGCATTGAGGCCGTGTGGCGCGCGGACGACGCGGGGCTGTCGCTTTCCTGGCAAACCGCGTTGGCAGGATTAATCGCTGCGGCCGGGCTTGCGATTGCGACGCGGGGAATCGCCCGGCTGGCATGGCCGTTCGGCGCGCATGCGAGCGCGTTTCGTGCATGGTCAATATTGCCGCTGCTGATGTTCGCATTGATCTGGACGTTGTTCGCCAACAGCATCTGCAATGGCACCGCAACGCCGTTGCCGTATTTGCCGATATTGAATCCGCTCGATCTTGCCGAACTCGCGTTATTGGCGGCGGGCGTTTGGGCACTCAATCAAAAACCGCCGGCGGCACAGTTGGATGACGATGCGATTCGCCCGCTTAAATTGATGTTTGCGGTAGCGGCCTTCTTTTGGATCAACGCGGCGTTGTTGCGCACCGTTCACCACTGGGTCGGTGTGCCCTTTGAGTTGCACGCGTTACTGCATTCGCTGGTCGCGCAGGCGGCTTTATCACTGTTGTGGACGGCGACCGCGCTGGTATTGATGTTGGCGGCAGGGCGCGCAACCTCACGGCCACTGTGGATGGCCGGGGCGGTGCTGTTGGGGTTAGTGGTGCTGAAACTTTTTGTCAACGACATTGGCAACAGCGGCACCGAACGCGTGGTCTCGTTTATCGGCGTGGGAGTGTTGCTGATGGTGATCGGCTATGTGGCGCCGGTGCCGCCTTCGAGCGCACGCCAAACGCCGCCTTGAGTCCCCCCCGGCTTGCAGCCTGCCGGGGCAGGCGCTGCGGGGAAAGGAATTTCGCGCCGTGCAGTCCTAAAACAGCAATGGCAATAACAGCAGCAATGCCGGCCAATGATTGGTGCCCTTTACCTCAAACGTCTGCGGGCTGCTGTACGGCGATATAAAACCATCCGGATCGGTGGCGCGAAAACGCATGAAATAGGTACCCGCATCGGTCGGTTTTTCGATCACGATTTCCGGCTTGTCGAGTTTTTCTCAATCGCAATATTCTTGAATGCCGCATCGCGCGCGAGTTGAAATTCAAATGTTTGGCCCGCCTCGGCACCCCATGAAAAACTCACGCGACCGCCTTCTTCTTTCGGCGGATTGGGTACCGGCGGCAACGGCTTCAACGTGAATGTTTGCACATCGCCG
>JANLQC010000447.1:0-5595 GCA_031367575.1 Betaproteobacteria bacterium
TTGCTCTCCACCCCGCCTCGCGGCGACGCAGTTACCTTCGGCTACGGAGCTGTGGCACACTCCGACACGGACTTACACCGTGCTAATTTGGTGCCATCACGGGCGCACGATTCCCGCCTGCGCGGGAACGACGAATCAAAAAAATAAACGCCGTAACAATATTCTTCTATCGCGACCCGTCGTCGATTACGCCACCCTACAAATCCCGCGCCGCAAACGTATCGCAGGCTTTCATGCTGCCGCCCTCAAAGCCGGTCTTGAACCAGCGAATGCGCTGCGCGGAACTGCCGTGGGTAAATGAATCCGGCACCACCACGCCGCGCGATTGTTTTTGCAGCATGTCGTCGCCGATGGCGTTGGCGGCGCGCAGCGCTTCATCGACATCCTGCGGATCCAGAAACGGTTTGGCGCGATTCGCATGCTGCGCCCACACGCCTGCAAAGCAATCGGCCTGCAATTCCACCCGCACGGAAACCTTGTTGTAGTCTTTCTCGCTCAATTTGCCGCGCAACGCATCCGTTTTTTCGGTTACACCGGTGAGGTATTGCACATGGTGGCCAATCTCGTGCGCGATCACATAGGCGCGCGCAAAATCGCCACCGGCCTTGAAGCGCGTTTCCATTTCGCGGAAAAACGCCATGTCGAGATAAACTTTCTGGTCGCCCGGACAATAGAACGGGCCCATTGCGGCCTGGCCCGCGCCGCATGCGGTCGGTGTCTGGCCGCGAAACAATACGAGTGTGGGTTTTTTATATTGCCCGCCGCCCTGCTGAAACATTTCGCCCCAGGTGGTTTCCGTCTTGTGCAAAATCTTGCCCATTTCCGATTTCAACGCCGCATCCGGATCGCTGGCGGGATCAATCGGTCTGCCCGGCGCGGGGTTGGAATGCTGCACGTTTTGCACCTGTTCCGCCACACCCAGCAGTGTGCGCGGATCGATGCCGAGAAAATAACTCGCGATCAGCGCAATCGCCACGGTGCCGATACCGACGCCGCCCGCGCGTCCCATGCCGCCGCCACGGCGGTCTTCCACGTTACTGCTTTCGGTTTCATCTTCGAGACGCATTTGTTTCTCCTGAATCGGTTTTCAATTCGCACCGGCCATCATGCCGCAACGTGTTGCATATTGTCACGCTACACGCGCCGGCGACGGCGGACAACTTATTTTCAACAGCGCGCTTGCAACAGCCGCGATAGCTTGGATAATCGCCTGTCTTCCCAAAAACTTTGAGTGACATGATGAACCGATTTCGCGTTGGCGTTTTAAAAAGATGGTTGGCCGCATTGGTTGCCAGCGGATTGTCGCTGACGACCGCCGCCGATCCCGGCTCAACGGTCGCTGCCGATACGCGGGGTTTTTCGTTGCCGCGCTTGAAGGCAATCGACAACATGATCGCTGACGATGTGGCGCGCGCAGCGCTCCCCGGCGCGGTATTGCTGGTGGCACGCGACGCCAAACTTGTTTACGCGAATGTCGCGGGGATGCAGGACGTGAAAGCCGCGCTGCCGATGCGGCGTGATTCGATTTTTCGCATTTACTCGATGACCAAGCCCATCGTCGCGGTGGCGGTGATGATGCTGGTGGAAGAAGGCAAATTGGTGCTGGCGGACCCCGCGTCCAAATATTTGCCGGAACTGAAAAGCCTGCAAGTCGGCGTCGAGCGCAGTGATGCGGCGGGCGTGAAATCGCTCGAACTCGCGCCGGCCGTGCGCGAGATGACCATCCACGATCTCCTGCGCCATACGGCCGGCCTCACCTACGCGTTCGAGGGCAAATCGCTGGTCAAGGACGAATACAAAAAGCTCGGCATCGATGGCGTCAATGAATCGAGCGCCGACTGGATCCAGAAACTCGCCAAAGCGCCGCTGCAATCGCAGCCGGGCAGCCGGTGGGAATACAGCGTCGCCACCGATGTGTTGGGCGTGATTCTTGAACGCGTATCCGGCCGATCATTGGACATTTTTCTCGACGAGAAAATTTTCCGCCCGCTGAAAATGCAAAGCACCGGGTTCGTGGTCGACCCGTCCAAACATGGACGGATCGCGGAACCGTTCGAGATCGACCCGGTGTGGAAAATAAAATCCAACGCGCACGACCCGCGCAAAACACCGCCGCGTTTTTCGGGTGGCGGTGGATTGGTTTCAACGGCGGATGACTACCTTCGCTTTGCGCAAATGCTGCTCAATGGCGGCGAGCTCGATGGCGTGCGTATCCTTGCGCCGAAAACGGTGGATCTGATGCTGGCGGACAATCTGTCGGTAATGCGCATTGCCGCGCCGCCCGGCCAAATTATTCTCGGGCCGCGACCAGGCTATGGATTCGGATTGGGCTTCGCCATCCGCACCGACATGGGCGGTGCGAATACGCCAGGATCGATCGGTATCGCAGACTGGAACGGTTTGGGCGGCACCAACTTCTGGATCGACCCGAAAGAAAAGTTGGCCGTGGTGTGGATGGCGCAGGCACCCGGATTGCGGCCTCACTACCGGCAGCTGGTGCCCAACATGGTCTATGGGGCGATGCTGAAATGATCGCTCAGGCGGAGGCGAGCCGCTCCAAATCCGCCATCAACGCGACCGGAATTTCCACACCCGCACTCTCGTTTTCCGCCGCGAGTCGCGCACGCCGATAACCCGGCAAGCGCACGCCTTCATCGGCGAGCATCACCGCGATCAGTGTTTCAATGCGCGCGAAAAACATCTCGCGGCCTGCGAGCGCATCGGGGTCGATCACCAAAAACGCCTGGCCGATGCGCGGCGCATTTCCCGCATCGACGAAAAACGAATCGGCTTCATAGCCGAACGCGGCACCGGTCAGCGCGCAGCACAGCAACTCAACAATCAGCGCCAGCATCGCGCCCTTGACGCCGCCCGCCGGCATCATCGTGCCTTCCATGCCGGCCTTCGGGTCGGTGGTCGGTTTGCCGTCCTTGTCGAGCGCCCAGCCGAGCGGAATCGCGTCGCCTTTTTTCGCGGCGATCATCAATTTGCCGCGTGCAACTTCGGACAAAGACAGATCGATCAGCATCGGTTCCGCGCGTTCTCGTGGAAAAGCGGCCGCGATCGGGTTGGTGCCAAAGATGCCGCGCTTGCCGCCCCAGGCAGGCATCGCGGAAGGCGAATTGCCGAACGCGAGGCCGACCATGCCGGCACTTGCCACCGCCTCAACGTGATACGCCGCCGCGCCGAAATGATGGCTGTTGGTGACGCCGACAAAACAAGCGCCGGAATTTTTTGCGCCCGCGATGGCTTCGCGAATTGCCAACTCGCAAGCGGGAAACGCGAGGCCCTGTTCTGCATCGATGAGGCACGCGGCGGCCTTGGAATTCACGACTTTCGGCACGGCAGCACCATTGGCGCGGCCATTTTTCAGATGCGCCGCGTATTGCAGCACCCGCGTGAAACCGTGTGACGGCAGGCCGCGCGCCTCGGCATAACGCAATGCGCGCACGGAGGCCTCCGCCATCGGCAGGGACGCACCGGCGTTGATGAGGGCGCGGGTGGCGAGGTTGGCGATGTGATCAAGTTTTTGCGTAGGCATGGTGCGCTTTGAAAATGTGAGTCGTGAAAATTATTTTTTCGACGAAAGAAACGCGGCGACTCTCTCTGCAATCATGCGACTCACGCGCTCGTTGGATTCTGCCGTGACCCCCGCGATGTGTGGCGTGAGAATGAGATTCGGGCAATCCACCAGCGCCGAACCCGCCTTCAATGGCTCAATGTCAAAAACATCGAGCGCGGCACCGCCCAGTTTTTTCGCTTTCAGTGCCGCCGCCAGCGCCGCTTCATCGACGATGCTGCCGCGCGCGGAATTGATCAGCACCGCATCCGGCTTCATCAGCGCGAGACGCGCCGCGTTGATCAGGTTTCGCGTCTCAGGCAACAGCGGAATATGCAGCGATACCACGTCGCTCTCGGCGAGCAATTGCTCAAGCGTGCGGCAAGCAACACCGGTCTCATTCCACACCGTCGATGTTGCGGGAATCATCGCGTCAGTTGCGATCACGCGCACGCCAAGACTCTGTGCATAACCGGCGGTGAGGCGACCGATGCTGCCGAAGCCGACGATGCCCAACGTCTTGCCGCCGATTTCGCGGCCGTTGGCCAACGGCATGCGCAACCACGTGCCCGCCGCCGTCGCGGTGGTCGAAAAATAGGATCCGCGCAATAGCATCATTGCGGTGGTCAATACATATTCAGCAACCGATTGCGCGTTGGCACCGGTGGCGGGAATGACTTCCACGTTGCGCGCGTTGCAGGCAGGCAAATCAATATTGTCGAGGCCGACACCGAGCCGCCCAACAACTTTGAGTTTCGGCGCGGCGGCAAGGATTTCGGCGTTGACTTGCGTGCGATTCTTGACGATCAGCGCATCGACGTCGCCTAGTTTCGCGAGTAGCTCATTACGCCGATCCACGAGCGTTGCGTCGTAGTGCGTATCGAATTGGGCGCTGAGGGCGGCGACCGATGTCGCTTCCATTGATTCGGTGACGAGAATTTTCATGGGGGCGGAAATATTGGGACTTGGTCGCAGTGGAGTTTCTCGGAGATAAATTCAAGAAAACAACTTCAGTGTTTGTCCTTCCCCCGCGAAGGCGGGGGCCCAAGCAGCGCTTTGCACAACACGCGAACTTGGATCCCCGCCTGCGCGGGGACAGGTCGTGTATTGCGGGCCAAAATCTCATTTTGACGTCGCCTGTGTCGGGTAACAACCCCTATATCTGGCGCGCTTTTCCGGGCGAAAACGCTCCGAAACACCCGCCAATTGGCGTTCTATGTACGTTTTCCCTATGCGCTCTCGTACAGGCGCGTCAACACAAATTCGCGATGCCCCAGCGCTTCCGCTGCCGTCAACCGGCCATTGGCGGTGCGCAACATCATGTCGAGCAATTTGTCGCCGGCCTCATCGAGCACCATGTCGCGTTGCAACAGCGCGCAGGAGTCCACGTCAATATGCTCGCTCATCGTGCGTACGGTGCGCGGGTTCGCGCAGACCTTGATCACCGGCAGAATCGGATTGCCGATCACATTGCCCTGGCCCGTCGGGAAAAAATGCACCGCGTAACCGGCGGCCGCACAGAGTGTCACCATTTCAGCCGCGGCTGACGAAGAATCCATAAACCAAAGTCCGGGCCCGGTCGGTGTTTCGGCTTTATCCAGCACCCCATCGACCAGACATTTCTTGCCGATTTTCTGGATGTTGCCCATCGCTTTTTCTTCGATGGTGGTGAGTCCGCCGAGGATGTTGCCTTTGGTCGGTTGCGAATCCGAAAGATCGCTGGTCTTGTGACGATTCACCACATCCTGATAGCGGTTAAACATCGCCATAAAATCTTCCGCGACCTTCGGCGTGCGGCAACGCTTGACCACCACTTGTTCGCCACCGGTGATTTCGGTCGTCTCGCCGAACACCAACGTGCTGCCAAGCTCGTAGAGTTTGTCGAAGGCGTTGCCGACGGTGGGGTTGGCACCACAGCCAGAGGTGGTATCCGATTCGCCGCACTTGGTGGACACCCACAATTCACTGATCGGGCATTCGACGCGATGCAACTCCGACGCGTTCTGCAACAGCTCGCGCGCCGCTTTGGAGGCGCG
>JANLQC010000471.1:0-2557 GCA_031367575.1 Betaproteobacteria bacterium
GTCACCGGCAAGGCGCCCGCAATCGATGCCATCACGTCGCGCATGCATGCGCGTCCGGCCTCGGTTGCCATCAGCAGTGCGGTCAATCCGCCAACACTCCCCAAAGCGATGATGACATTGCCCGCATCAGCAAGCGCCCAGCGAGTTTCGGTGCCGCCCGCATCGATGCCGAGGCCATATGATTTATTTGATGCGCTCACGGCGAAATCCTGACGCCTTCCGGCCTGATCGAAATGGTGACACGCGCGCTTTCATTTCCCACCCGGTCGATTGCGCTGATCACCATCACGCTTGAATTGCCATTATTTTCAAGTGGCCAATCGATCGAACCCTTTGTGCGATCCTGCGTGCCAACAAGTTTGCTTTGAAATTTCCAGTCATTGGTTTTTTCCTCACGCGTCCAGATGGCGTAGCGGGCGGGCAGCGCGCCTGCGCCTGAGGAAATTTGGAGCGACATTTTTTGGGGCGGGGTACCGGCGTTTGGCGTGATGATCGGTGCCGCGGGCGGCGCACCAAGCCACGGCATCGCCGGTACCAATGCGGCTGAATGATACGCCGTGCGCTTCAAGTGATCGCTGATCGATTTTCGATTTTGCGATAACGCGGCCATGCTGAAATGCACCTGCCCGCTCGCGAGCGGCTCGGCGACGGCGCGCGTTCGCGTCAGTGCGATTTGGTTCAAAATTTCGGTTGGTTCCCACGAACGCGAATTGTCCTCCGGATTGGGGTTCGCACCGGGCGTGATGCGGCTGGTGAATAGCCCCGGCCACACATGGCGTTTCGCGCTGTTCTGCCGAAGCCAGTAATCGAGCAGCACGCCATAAGCTTGTGACGGTTGATCGATCGGCCAATAAAGCTGCGGGGCGAGGTAATCCATCCAACCACGTTGCAACCACAGTTCAACATCGGCATAAAGTTTGTCGTATTGGCTGAAACCGGCAATGCCAGGCGGGCGCAAATCGGGCTTGCCCAAACCAAACGGGCTTACGCCAAACTTCACCCAGCGTTTTTCGGCCTTGATGCCGGTGTAGATTTTTTCAATCAGCGTGTTCACGTTTTGCCGCCGCCAATCGGCGCGCGCGAGCCTTCCACCGGTCAGCAAATAATTGCTCCACGCGGGATCATCGGGGAAATCAATTTCTGTCGGCGCTGATGGCAATGAAGCAGCGGTGGCCACGGGATACGGATAAAAATAATCATCGATATGTACCCCGTCGATATCGTAGCGGCGCACCACATCGAGAATCACCTCCAGCGTGCGCTTGGCGGCGATCGGCTCGCCCGGATCCATCCACAAATATCCGCCGTACGATTTGACGGCAGCCGGATGGGTGTTGGCGATGTGTTCCCGCGACGGCGGCGATTTCGCCGCCGTGTGGCGCGCGCGATAAGGATTGAACCAGGCATGCAATTCAATCCCGCGCGCATGCGCCTTTTCAATCCATTCATTGAGCGGATCGTAGTAGGGCTGCGGTGCCTTGCCTTGCTCACCCGTCAGGTATTCCGACCACGGTTCCAGTTTCGAGTCATAGAGTGCGTCCGCGCTGTTGCGTACCTGCAAAATGATGGCGTTGAGATTGAGTTCCGACGCGCGCTCGATGATCGATGAAATTTCTGCTCGTTGTTCAGCGACCGATAAATCCTTGCGGCTCGGCCAATCGATATTTGCCACCGATGCGACCCAGACGGCGCGAAATTCGCGTGGCACCGGGGGAGGTGCATTGGTCACCTCGAATGAATTTCTTTGCATGGGTTGGGTGCAACCGGCGATGATCAACACCCAGCACAATGCAACGTAGAACGCCATTGGACGCGGGATTCCGGGCACATTATGCCGAAACGCCGCACCAGTGCTTGAGTTTCGTTTTCTCAAACCTTCACAAACCATTTCTTTTTCCACATGAACCACGCAATGGCAAACATCGCCAGATTGAACAAGATCGCGAATAGCAATGATTGATTCACCGCCGTTAGCGGCATTGATTTGATGGGCGCATAGAGAATCGCCTTGAGCGACACATTGCTACCATCCTGCGAAAACTTGATATAGCCCAGCATCTTTGCGACCAGACCTGAAAACGCAAATATGAACAGGGCATTCATACCGTAGATGGTGAACGGCAACAACACGCGCTGCGATTTTTCGCGCAGTTGATTCGATCCATTGCCGTCAATCAGCCAATAGAAAACCGCGAATATCAGTAGCGCCCATCCGCTCATGAAAATGCAGTAAGAGGTGCTCCATAAATTTTTGTTGATCGGCATGAAGGTGGCGTCGATCATCGCGCCAATCCACAGACACGCGAGCCCCGCGATCATCATCCAGACTGTTTTTTCCGCTTTCGTCGCGCCGCAAAGCAGCCAGCGTCCCAACAACACACCGAACAATTGCGTACATAAAGCGGGCAGGGTGCTCAGCAATCCTTCCGGGTCCCAGGTCCTGGATTTGGCCCAGAGGTGGCCATCGAGCAGCATTCGGTCGATGTATGAACCGAGATCGCGTCCCGGCTCGAGTACGCCTGCTGCCACACGGCCCTGCACATCCGGCACCGGCACC
>JANLQC010000493.1:0-2203 GCA_031367575.1 Betaproteobacteria bacterium
CGCCCTCCTTTGCGGTTTCCGCTTTGTCAAAACACCGTACTCCCAAATCCACAATCCGATTCGGCGCCAATACCGCCCAACCCACCGACGCGATACCTATATCAAAGCCAAATGTGAGTGGAACACTGTTGTTCTTGTCAGACATTTTTTTCTCCCGCATAATTGGCCGGTAGCTTTCCGGGGTGAGAGCCGTTGCTACAATAATGAATCGTAAGATTCAGTACCCGCCCGGCAGTCGAAAGACTGCCGGGCTTTTGTTTTGTTGTCGTGCTGATTTGCCATGCGCGGGTCACGTTGATGACGCCGTGAACGGCTTTACGTTAGCACCATTCACATTCTGGCGCACCAACTGGCGCGGGTGGGATTGCATTGTTTGGCGTTGTGTGTGGAAGTCAAACACTAACCCTGGCGGGCCTTTCCGAGCCAAAATGCCCGGAAAGTCTCGCCAGTATTGAAGTTTTACGGCTGAAGTCATGTTGTTCAGTTCGCCTTTCACTTTGCACCCGACTACACTTTCCACATCATGTCTTGTCATATGCTCGTGCGTAGGGATCCAGCCTTTCAAAAGCGCAACTCCCGCGCACCAAAACAAGACCCATCGCAACTGCCCCACAACCGCACTTCATGATGTAATGCGCGCATGAGTGTCGGCCGAAACGATCCCTGTCCCTGCGGCAGCGGCAAGAAATTCAAGAAGTGCTGCGGCGCGGTGATTGCCGTGAAGCCCGTTCCACGCGCGCTGGAAACCCCAGCGGCTGCGGCAAAGGCCGCGCGCGAATGCGGCACTTGCACCGCCTGCTGCCAAGGCTGGGCGGCGGGCACGATTCGCGGTCACGCTATGTACCCCGGCCTGCATTGCCATTTTCTCGTTGACAAGAAATGCACCATCTACGCGGAGCGCCCGGTCAGCCCGTGCCGCAATTTTGTCTGCGGATGGCTGGCCGATGAAAGTCCGTTCCCGGAGGAATTTCGCCCCGACAAAATTGGCGTGATCATCATCCGCATTCGCTGGCGCAATCAACCGGCGCATGTATTGCTAAGCGCCGGACGCGATCCAGACGCGGCATTGATCAAATGGATGGAAGCGTTTGCGGTGCGCACCGGCCAGCCGTTTTTCTACAGTATCAACGGTGAAAAAATCGGTTTCGGCCCGGTCGAATTTCAGCACGAGATGGTTGCGCGGATGGATCGTGGTGAAGCGATGTGGTGAACACATATTTGTCCACTAGTCCCTCGTTTGCAAAACTATATTATTAGGTGTTCCAGTGTGAAGAACACCATTGCGACCGTTTGACGGGTTTCAGCGCCGGTGCTAAAAGATGGAAAGTATTCAACACCGCAACTAAGGAGGCGAACATGGCCAAGGCAATCCTGCTGAACGTAAACGGCAAACCGGCGCGCGTCGAGGTCGCACCCGATACGCCGCTACTTTATGTGTTGCGAAATGACCTGAACGAGCAATCGCCGCGCTTTGGTTGCGGACTTGCGCAATGTGGCGCCTGCACGGTGCACGTGGATGGCGTGGCGGTGCGCTCATGCGTGACGCCGCTCGCGGCGGTGGCGGGCAAGAAAATCACCACGCTTGAAGGTCTCGCGGCCAGCCACGCTGCCAGTCAACGAAAGCCAGCGGGCACGATGCACCCGGTGCAGGCGGCATTTATCGAACATCAGGCGACGCAATGCGGATATTGCATCAACGGCTGGATCATGACGGCGGCGGCGTATCTCGATAAAAAACCCGGCGCCACAGAAGCGGAAATTCGCGCCGCACTCACTGGGTTGAAGTGCCGCTGCGGTTCTCACATGAGCATTCTGCGCGCCGTCAGGCTGGCGGCCACCAGCATGGCCAAGGTGGCGTCATGAGCGCGCAAATTGACGGCGTTTCACGACGCGAATTCCTGACCGCCATGGTTGGCATGGGCGGCATGGTGGTGTCGTTTGCGATGCCGACGACGGACGCCGCCGCGCCCGGTGCCGCAGCGTGGCCGTCGAAAATTTCCCTCGACGCACTGGATTCGTGGCTGGTCATTGGTGCCGATGGACGCGTCACGGCGGCGGTTGGCAAGATCGACGCGGGCATGGGCATCGTCACTTCATTCACGCAAATCATCGCCGATGAACTCGATGTGCCGATGGAATCCGTGACGATTCACATGGGCGATACCGCGACCACGCCTGACCAGCGCGGCAACGGCTCGTCAAA
>JANLQC010000508.1:0-1844 GCA_031367575.1 Betaproteobacteria bacterium
AAAAACATCGATGGCCGCGCCTTTGATCCAGTGCTCGCGCAGTGCCTGCGCAAGCGCGGCCTCGTCGATCACCGGGCCGCGCGCCGCGTTGACGATGACGGCATCCGGTTTCATGCTGCGAAGTCGCGTCAGGTTCACCAAGTGGCGCGTCGCATCGGTAAGCGGGCAATTGAGAGAGATGAAATCGCTCTCTTTGAACAACGTATCCAGATCAACCGGCTCGACAAATGGCGGCATGTTTTTCGCCGTGCGCTGGTACCCAAGCACGCGCATGCCAAACCCCTGTTTGCAGACCGTTGCCAACGACGCGCCAATTGCACCGAGGCCAACGATGCCAACGGTCTTTCCGGCAATCTCGGTTGCCGCCCCCGTAAATGCCCGCGCTTTTCCCCAGCCATCGGTGCGCAGGGTTTTATCCATGCGATTGAATTGACGGGCCAGCGTGAGGAAACTGCTGACGCAATATTCCACCACCGCCTGTGAATTGACACCGGGCACGTTGGCGACCGGAATCGCGTGCGCGGTGGCGGATTCGACCGGGATCAGATCAAGCCCGGTGCCGTGACGTACCACGCCGATCAGGTGATTGGGGCGATCAAACAAATCGGCCGGCAACTGGCTGCGCACCACCAGAATGTCGGCCTGGCCGATGGCATTGTAGAGCGACGCCGCGCTCTGGTCAGGTGCCGACACGATGTCAGCGACATCTGTCAACATCGCTGCGCCCGCCGGATCCATCGGCAACGTGCAAAGTACCGAGATTTTCTTCATTATTGCGCTTGCCTACTTGACCTTGTACCGTTCCAGTACTTCGCGGTTAATCTCAATTCCCAGGCCCGGGCCATTCGGCACGGTAACGAAACCTCCCTTGTGGGTCAAATCGGCCGAGGAGAGCTCGTCGCGGAATGGATTAAAGGTCTGTTCGTATTCCAGCATCGGCGGCACCGGCACCAGACAAGGTGGGGTAAACGGCAGCGATGCGAGGTAATGCATGGTGGCCGCGAGGCCGATGGCGGTGCCCCAGGCATGAGGCACACACTGAATGGAACTTGCCTGTGCCAACGCGGCGATCTTCTTGCACTCGGTGATACCGCCTGCCGCGCACACATCGGGCTGCACAATGTCCATTGCGCGTCTCTCGAGGATGCGGCGAAACCCGAATTTGGTGAATTCATTTTCACCGCCGGCGATGGCCATATCGAGTTTGGCGGTAACTTCAACGTAACCGTCCAGGTCTTCCGGTGAAATCGGTTCCTCGAACCAGTAAATATTGAGCTTTTGCAATTCTCGACCGATGGCAATTGCCTGCGGTACATTGAAGCAATGATTGGCGTCGACCATCAGATGTACATCGGGGCCAATGGCATCGCGCACGGCCGCGACACGATCGATATCCCTGGTCATCGACCCGAGCCCAATTTTCATCTTGATGGCCTTGAAACCCTGAGTGACATAGCCCTTCGCTTCCTCCACGGCCTCCTCATTGAGGCGATTCATATCCTTGAAATAGAGGCCGGTTGCGTAAGCTTGCAACTGGGTGCGAAATGCGCCGCCGATGAGTTTGTGGATAGGCTGGTTGGTCGCTTTGCCGATCAAATCCCACAGGGCAATATCGATACCGCTGATCGACGAGATAGAAAAGCCGCTCAGACCGTAATCCTTGATTTTGTTGTAAAGCTCCTCCCACAGCACTTCGACGTCGAACGGGTCGCGTCCGATCAGCGCTGCTTTGAACACGCTGTCAATGATCGAGCGATTGACCGCCGCCGGGCCGTAGCAATCGCCCCAGCCGATCAAGCCGGTATCGGTGCGGATCTCAACCACGAGTGCGCCTTTGGTTTTGT
>JANLQC010000510.1:0-5884 GCA_031367575.1 Betaproteobacteria bacterium
GACATGGCCTCCCGGCCTCCCGTTTTCACAGGGAGGAGTTGGTGCGGCCAAAAGGGAACGAGTTGGCGCGGCTAAACGACGGAGATGGGGAGTCCGCAAAGATGAGTGGGTATGCCTCGCCACGTAAATTTGGTTACCCACGCACATACCGCGTCGGATCGGCCACTCCTGCCGCGCGGAATCCTTCGCGGCGCAGCCGGCACGAATCACACACGCCGCAGGCACGGCCATCCTGATCGGCTTGATAGCAGGAGACCGTGAGCGCGTAGTCGACGCCGAGTCGCGAGCCCTCGCGCACAATATCCGCTTTGCTCATGTGGATGATCGGTGTATGAATCGAGAGTGCCGTGCTTCCCGCGACCGCCTCCACACCGGCTTTGGTCGCGAGGCGCGCCATCGTTTGAAAGGCGGCAATGTAATCGGGGCGGCAATCGGGATAACCCGAATAATCGACTGCGTTCATGCCGGCGAAAATATTCGGCGCATTCAACGTTTCTGCCCAGGCGAGGGCGAGCGAAAAGAAAATGGTGTTGCGGGCGGGCACGTACGTGACCGGGATGCCCGCCGCCAATGCCGTCGGCACATGAATCGAATTGTCAGTGAGCGCCGAGCCGCCCCAGCCGGTCAAGTCGATATTCACCACGCGATGTTCGCGCGCACCCAGCGCGTTTGCGAGGCGCGCGGCGGCTTGCAATTCGGCGCGATGCCGCTGGCCGTAATCGAATGACAGCGCATAGCAGGTGTAGCCCTGCTCGCGCGCCATCGCCAGCACCGTGGCGGAATCGAGGCCACCGGAGAGCAGCACCACCGCGCGTTTTTCGACCGCAGCATTGATACTCATACGCCTCGCTTTTCGCCCCAGAGGATTTTGTGCAATTGCAATTGCATGCGCACGGCCAGGCCGTCGCGCAGAATCCACTCGGCCAACTGCGCGGGAGAGACTTCCCCAAAGGAAGGTGAAAACAGTACGGTGCAAATCCCGGCAAGTTTTTTCGCGCGCACGATTTCGACTGCCCACGCGTAGTCGGCTTCGCTCGTCACGACGAATTTGATTTCGTCATGTGCGGTGATGTGTGGCAAGTTCGCCCAGCGGTTTTTTGCGACTTCGCCGGAGCCGGGCGTTTTGATATCGACGATCCGCGATACCCGCGCATCGACCATGGCGATATCGATGGCGCCACTGGTCTCGAGCGAAACCGAATACCCGGCGTCGCACAAGCGCGCAAGCAATGCGAGGCAATTTTTCTGCGCGAGCGGCTCGCCGCCGGTCACGCACACGGTGCGCGTGGGATGAGTGGCGACTTCGGCCAATACCTCGTCGATCAAGCGCGTCTTGCCTTCGTGGAACGCGTACGCGGTATCGCAATAGCCGCAGCGCAACGGGCAGCCCGTTAAACGCACAAAGACAGTCGGTATGCCGACGCGTGTCGATTCGCCTTGCAGGGAGAAAAAAATCTCGTTGATGCGAAGTTCATTCGCGCGCGCGGCGGCGCGCGGGGTCGCTTTCTTCCCTTCGGCTTTGCGGGGGATCGCAGCGGGAATCCTGGTCAACGTGGTCATGAAGCGTCTACCGCCTTAGCTGGGCTAAGCGGGTGCGCGCTTTGGCAGCGGCATCTGAGGTGGGAAATCGCGCGATGATGTCTTCGAGCGTATTGCGCGCGGAACCGTTGTCGGCGATTTCGATTTGTACACTTGCAATGGCGAGCAGCGCGTCGGGTGCCTTGGGCGAATCCGGAAACATTTTCAACAACGATTCCTGCGATGAACGTGCGTTCGGAAAATCCTTGAGATTGAAATAGCAAATACCGATCCAGTACTGTGCATTCGACACCAGCGGACTCGCCGGATAGTCCTTCATGAAGATCTGAAACGCACGGATCGCTGCCGGAAAATCGCCGCGCTTGAACAAGTTTGAGCCGATATCGTATGCGCTGTTTTCCTTCTCGCGCGAAGCGGGGACGGCGGACGTCAAGGCGGGCGGCGCGATCGGGCCGGCTACGGGGACGGATGAGGCGGGGTTTGCCGGTGACGGATTGGGGGCCGCGAGCGGTGCCGCCGCAGGCGACGCATCGGCAGGCAAGCCTTCGAGTTTGCGCAACCGCGTATCAATATCGAGATAGAAATCACGCTGGCGTTTGGTCAACTGTTCATTCTGGTTGCCAAGCACTTCATTTTGCCCGCGCAATTTCGCGATCTCCGTGTTCAATTGCTCGATCTGGTTCAGCAACTGGATGATGCCGAGATTCTTGATCGATTCTTCAATGCGCTGCAGCCGTACATCGAGATCGCGGTCTTTGCGATCAATCTCAGCGCGAAATTCCTTGACCTCGCGGCGCGCGTCTTCGTCGAAAATGCCAGCAACAGCGTTAAGACTGAACGCCGCCGCAATCAGACATAACGACCCGTTGCGCAGTCGTGCCCCCGGGGCTTTCAATGATGCCTACTCGCCGTCATACACAATTTCAACGCGGCGGTTCTGCGCCCAGGCGGCTTCATCGTGGCCGCTGGATTTGGGTTTGTCTTCACCGAAGCTGATGGTTTCCATGCGCTCATTGCCGACACCCAGCACGGCGGAGGCCTTGCGAACCGCATCGGCGCGGCGCTGGCCGAGTGCCATGTTGTATTCGCGCGAACCGCGCTCGTCGGCGTGGCCTTCGAGGCGCACCTTGCGATTGCGGTTCTGGCTGAGATAGGCGGCGTGTGCTTGCACCAGCGAGGCGAACTCGCCTTTGACAGCATCCTTGTCATAGTCAAAATAAATCACGCGCTTGGAGAGCGGATTGTTGGGATCCTTCAATGGATCAACAACCGGCTTGTTTGAAAGCGCGGTTCCGGTCTGCTGGCCCTGAGTGCCCTGCGTCGATGGCGGGTTGGTGGTGGAAGTGGTAGACGTCACCGGTGGTGAACGATCCTCGACCTTGATATCCTTGGGCGTTTCCTTGCTCGCGCACGCGCCCAGCAACAGCGCCACACTCACGCCTATGAGAAATTTCTTCATGTCAATTCTCCTCGTAAAATGACCGTTTAACTTCACTTGCCAAGTTTAACCGCTTTTGCGCCAATCGATGCTAACGCGCGCTGGAGGTGCCGTAAGGGCCCCATGAGGGTTCGCGCACATCACCCACTTGCGATGACAATTTTTGCTTGATGCGGCCATCGGTCGACACCGATCCGAGGCGCCCGCGTCCTCCGGATTTGTCTTCGTAGAGAATGGTGCGGCCATTGGGTGAGAAGCTCGGGCTGTCATCGAGCGGCCCTTCGGTCAACACGGTGGATTGGCCGGTGGCGAGCTCCAGTGTTGCGATGCGCAGGTGCCCCGCTTCGCGGCTGACAAAGGCCACCAGCTTGCCATCGGGGCTCATGCGCGGATTGGTGTTGTTGCCGCCTTCAAAAGTCAATCGCCGGGGCGTGCCACCGTCGGCCGGCACCGAATAAAGTTGCGCGCCACCGGAACGCTCGGAGACAAAAATAATGTCCTTGCCGTCGCCGGTAAAAGTGGCATTGAAATCCATGCTGGCGCTTTCCACCACGCGCACCGCATCGCCGCCGGTGGCGGGAATGACGTATATCTGCGCAACCGAATCTTTCGACAGCGTCACCACCAATTTAGCGCCGTCGGGCGACCAGTTCGGTGCGTAATTGTCGCCGCGAAAATTGGCCACCATCGTGCGTTTTCCCGTCACAAGATCCTGCACAAACACCGACGACTTGCGATTCTCGAACGACACATACGCGAGTTTGCTGCCGTCGGGCGACCACTTCGGTGAGCGGATCGGTTCCAGTGATGACAGGATCGATTGCGGGTTGTAGCCATCGGCATCGGCGACCTGCAAATCGAAACGGTTGCCGCGCTTCAACACATACGCAATGCGCGTGGAAAAAATGCCTTTTTCGCCGATCAGTTTTTCGTATATTTCATCCGCTATTTTGTGCGCGGTGCCGCGCAGTTGCGATGCCGAGGCGACATAGGTGATCGTTGCCAGCTGGCTTTGCTTCGCGACATCGAACAAGCGTACCCGCACTTCATGGCGACCATCCGCTTGTGCCGTGATGCCGCCGATCGCCAGCGCTTCGGTGCTGCGGCTCGACCAGTCGAGAAAATTGACTTCGGAGGGTTCGGTCGGCAGCTTTGCGATACCGCCCACATTGACCAGCCGGAACAACCCGGTATTTTTCAGATTGTCGGAAATGATGGGGGTGATGTTTTGCGGCGCGTTGGCTTCGCCCGCGAACGGGACAATGGCAACCGGCACCTGACGGCCACCGCTGGTGGTCACGTCGATGGTCAATTGCGCGCGTGCGGACAAGTGCGCCATCGCGAAGGCGAACGCAAGGACGGCGAAGGCGGGGTGCCGAGACATTTTTTCCATTTGCATCATTTGATCAACGTTCGTGTTCAATATTGAGATTAAGTTCACGGCGGCTGCCAAACAGGTCGGAAATTTCCGGCAACGGCCATTGCCGGATGCCATTGATGGCGCGCTCGACCGCTTCATCATACACACGGTTGCCGGACGGTTTAATGACCTGCACATCGAAAACGACACCGTTCACCAGCAACTTCACGCGCACCGTCAATACCGGTTTGCCTGAAACAGTGTCGGGGATATTGGCGCGATTGCGAATGAGGCTCGCGATCTTGTCGGCGTAGTTTTTCTGCGCCTCACTGCGGGCGCTGTTCACCGCCGCCTCGCGTGCCGCCTGATCGGCCCGTGCCTTGTCGTCGGCCGCTTTGGCGATTTTCTTTTGCGCCTCTTCTTCCTTGCGTTTCTTTTCCAACTCCACCTGCTTTTGCTTTTCGGCGCGCTCGCGTTCGACTTTTTCGCGCTCGGCCTTTTCCTGTTTGGCTTTCAACTGGATGTCGGCTTTGGTCGGCTGCGGCGGCACGGGCTTGTGTTCCAGCGGCGGCGGTTCGACAATCCTTTTGACCTCTGGCGCGGGTTCCGGTGCGGGCGGCTCGGGTGCTGCGGGCGCATTGCGGATGGAGGGCAACTGATCCCACAATTCCGCCATTACCGGCTCCGGATGCTTGACCTGCCAGCTCACGCCGAAAACGATCACGGTAAAAAATCCCGCGTGAACAATCAGCGCCAGCATTGCCGCCGGCAATTTTCCCGGCTCGCCACGCGCCATCCGCGGCAGTTGCCGGGGAAGATGGGGCATGCGCGGTGGTCGAATCGCGGCCATATATTGTCGTGCCTGTTATCGCGCCAACGGTTTGGTGAGCAAGCCCACACGCTTGATTTTGCCGCCCTGCAACACGTCGAGCACGCGCACCACGTCTTCGTATTTGAGATTCCGGTCGGCCGAAATCACCACTGCCTGATCGGGGCGGCTCGCCTGAATCACGCGCACGGCCGCCAACAATTTATCGCGCGTGACCGGTTGTTCCTGGCCGCCCTGCTGCAAATCGACCAGCACGATGCTGCCGTCTTTTCTGATTTTCACTTCGAGCGGCGCGATGGTCGGTGCGAGTGATTGACCGACGCTTGGCAAATCGATTTCGCCCGGCTGGTAATGCGCGGTTACCATGAAGATGATCAGCAGCACCAGCATCACGTCAATGTAGGGAACAACGTTGATTTCAGCCATCGATTTACGCGGGCGTCTCATGGTGTCGTATGTCCAACGCTCGTGTGCGCAAGGCAAAATTCCCCGTCATTCCGGCGAAGGCCGGAAGCAAGGCAAAATTCCCCGTCATTCCGGCGAAGGCCGGAATCCAGCCCAATCCAAAATGCCGATCGTACGAGCGGACTGGATTCCGGCCGTCGCCGGAATGACGATGAAAGCCAAGCATTGGCGAGCCTTTCCAGACACTTTTGTCCGGAACGCCGCGCCAGTACTAGAGTTTGCATAGTTGAATTCATGCCACTACTGGGTCGCC
>JANLQC010000512.1:0-9368 GCA_031367575.1 Betaproteobacteria bacterium
TCGGCGCGTTTCTCCAGCGCACCCGCTTCGGCCGCATCCTGCGCGCCACCGCCGAGAACCGCGAAATGAGTCAGGCGCTCGGCGTCAATGTGCGCTGGATGTACACCAGCGTTTTCACCGTGGGCACCGTGCTCGGTACCGTCGGCGGCGCGCTGGTGGTGCCGACCGCTGCCGCCTCGCTCGATATGCCGGTGGAGCTGGTGGTGGAAGCGTTTGCCGTGGTGGTAATCGGCGGCTTGGGCAGCATGCGCGGCGCGCTGATCGGCGCCTTGATTGTCGGACTGATGCGCGCGGCGGCAATCTCCTGGTACGCGGAACTGGAAATGCTGGCGATTTATCTGGTGGTGATTCTGGTGTTGATCGTGCGTCCGGCGGGGCTGCACGGAAAGCCGATCGAATGAAGCGCGCCACCCTGATTGCAACCATTGTTGCGCTGCTCGCGCTGCTGATGTTTCCGCGTCTGGCTGAGCCGTATTACGTCACGCTGGTATTGCCCGCTTTCGCTTACGCCATTGCACTGTTGGGATTCAATTTGTTGTTCGGCTACACCGGGTTATTGTCATTTGGTCATGCATTGTTCGTCGCCATCGGTGCCTATGCGGCGGCGGTGCTTTCCAGCAAACTTGGCGTGAAAAGTCTGGAGTTGGTATTGTTGATTTCCGGGGTCACCGCCGTCATCGCCGCCGTGCCGGTGGCGTTACTGTCGGTGCGTTACGTGCGGATATTTTTCGGTATTCTCACGCTGGCCTTCGGCATGCTGTTTCACTCGTTCCTGTTCAAGTTCTACGATCTCACCGGCGGCGATACCGGCATCCGCGTGTTGCGGCCTTCGTTGTTCGGGTTTGCCTTTGATGATCTCGACAAAACCGCGTTTCTGGTCGGCCCGTTTTATTACTACTGCCTCGCACTGCTGGTGGTGTTGGGCATTGTCATGTGGCGCATCGTGCATTCACCGTTCGGACTGCATTTGACCGCGATTCGCGAGAACCCGCGCAAGGCTGAATATCTGGGTGTACGCGTGCGTTTTTTTCGCTTGATCGCGTTTCTGATTTCGGCGTTTTACTGCGCAGTGGGTGGCGTGATCCTCGCCATCAATACCGGTCAGGCCGATCCGGAGCTCGCCTATTGGACGCACTCGGGCGAGCTGGTGTTCATGACGGTACTGGGCGGATTTGGCAATTTTTTCGGGCCGCTGATCGGTGCCTTTACATTCATCTTTCTCAAGTCCGAACTAATGGGCCTGACGCAATACTGGCGCTTTTGTCTTGGGGCAATTTTGGCCACAATTGTGGTGCTGTTTCCGCGCGGGCTGGTGGGATTGGGGCAATCGATTTGGGCGCAGCTGAGAAACATCGGTGGACGTAAATGAACGCGCTGATTGAAACCGAAAATGTTTCCAAGGCCTACGGCGAATTTGTCGCACTCGATGGCGTATCGCTGTCGATTGCCGAAGGCGAATTGGTCTCCATTGTCGGCCCCAACGGTGCCGGAAAAACCACGCTGGTGAACGTGCTCACGGGATTGTTGAAACCGACCACCGGCGTTGTCCGTTTCAAGGGCGACGATATCGCCGGCATTGGCCCGGTGCGTTTGGCGCAGCGTGGCATGGCGCGCGCGTTTCAATTGGTGCATATTTTTCCTGCGATGACGGTAGCCGAATCGATTGCGGTGGCGGTGGTGTCGCAAATGGGGCGCAGCCTTCGCTTGTTTGCCTCGGCAAAAAACGACGCCGCCGTAAACAATCGTGTGCGCGAGGTGGCCGCTATTTTCGGGCTCGACGGCAAACTCGATAGCGAGGCGCGGCTGTTGTCGCAGGGCGAAAAAAAACTCCTCGATATCGCCAGCGCCTTCGCACTTTCGCCGGAAGTGATTTTGCTTGATGAGCCCACCAGTGGTGTCTCCAGCGGCGACAAACACGGAATCATGAAAAACGTCATCGATGCCGCACGGCGCGCGGGTGTGAAGGCGATCATTCTGGTCGAGCACGACATGGATTTGGTCGCCGAATATTCAAGCCGCATCGTCGCGTTGACGGCGGGGCGAGTGCTCGCGGATCGGCCGCCGGCGGAATTCTTCAGCGATCCTGAAATCATTGCCGCCGTGGTCGGCAAACGCATCGACAAATTGGCGAGGGAAGCGTGATGCTTGCCATTGATCAGCTCACGGTCGATATTCATGGCAGTCGCATTTTGCGCGGTATTTCGCTCGATGTTGCGGCCGGTCAATTGGTTTGCCTCGTCGGACGCAATGGCGCAGGCAAGACCACCACGTTCCGTACCATTATGGGTTTCCTGAAACCATTGTCCGGTGCGATCACATTTGAACAAAAAGCGCTGGCCGGTTTGGCGACACAGGTGATCGCGCAACTCGGCATCGGTTACGCGCCTGAGGAGAGCCAGGTGTTTGGTGATTTGAGTGTGGCGGAAAATATTGAGCTGCCGACCTGGACGCGCAAAACGGCGCGCGACGCGAAATCGCGCATTGATGCCGCCTATCAGATTTTTCCCAAACTCCGGCAATATGCGGCGCGCGGCGGCAATCAGCTTTCCGGTGGCGAACGCAAAATGGTGTCGATTGCCCGTGCATTGACGCTTGATCCGCAATTATTATTGCTCGACGAACCGTTTGAAGGATTGTCGCCGGCGATCATTCCGAGCATCAGCGAAGGCATCGCCTCGATTCGCGCGCGCGGCCACGCGGTACTGATGGCCGAATCCAATGTGCATCACATTCCGGAATATGCGGATCGTCTTTACGTGCTCGAGCGCGGCGAAATCATTTATCACGGCAAGCCGGGCGATACCTATCCGCCGGATGTCATGCGTGTGATCACCGGCGGCGCCTGATCGGCGGTGAGTCGGAAGCAAATCGGAGGCGAAATGGCAAAAATTCTCACCCCGCAACAAATCGATCAATTTTGGCGCGACGGATGTATTTTTCCGATTCGCGTGATGTCCGAAAGCGACGCGGCAGCACTGCGCGCGCGCCTCGAAGAATTTGAACTACAAACCGGCGCACCGCTCAAAGGCGATTTGCGCCACAAATCGCACCTGCTGTTTTCATGGCTGGGCGATCTGGTGCGCAATACCAACATCGTGGATGCGATCGAAGATCTTTACGGCCCGAATCTGCTGTGCTGGACCACCAATTTTTTTATCAAGGAAGCGCGCAATCCCGCGTTTGTTTCATGGCATCAGGATTCGACTTACTGGGGACTCGATAAACCGGATGTCGTCACCGCGTGGATCGCGCTCACGCCGAGCAATCATTCCAATGGTGCAATGGGCTTCATTCCCGGCACACATTCGCAGGAACAAATTCCGCACCGCGATACTTTCGCCAAAAACAATCTGCTCACGCGCGGCCAGGAAGTCGCGGTCGAGGTGAATGAAAAAGACGCCGTGACCATTGAACTCAAACCCGGTGAAATGTCACTGCATCACGTGCGACTCATTCACGGCTCGCCGCCCAATTTTTCGGATGATCGACGCATCGGTTTCGCGATTCGCTATATCCCGACGACCGTCGCGCAGATTGCCGGCGACGATAGCGCGACGCTGGTGCGTGGCGTGGACCAACACCACCACTTCGCGCCCGAGCCACGACCCACTTGCGACATGGATCCCGCGTTCGTGGCACTGCATAAACAGATCGCGGAGCGCAATGCGCAAATTCTTTATCGCGGCACGGCGGTGAAAAATTATAACGATCCGAGTGCGTTGCCGGAGCGGGCGGCGAATTAGCCTGCCAGGGAATAGGACGGCGGCGGCGTAAAGTCACCGGCGGGGAAAACCGTGTACGTCGGCGCTACACTATCGGCCTCCTTCGCAAATTTTTCCGACCCCATGCCCTCAACGCCTGAACCGTTCAATTCCGAAAGTGACCGCTCCGTCGCGCCCGTCGAGTTACCTGGTGTAGCGGAAACGGTGCCTGCCACGCTACCCGCAACATCCTCCGTAACGCCGCATCGGTCGCGGCTGCGAGACGCAATACACCTTCTGTCGCGCAACATCTTGAACGCTTTCCGGCTGGCGATTTTCCTGCGCGTGCCCGAAGCCCGCATGCCGGTGAGGTGGTGGCAAGTGGTCGCCTTTACCCTATTGAGTGTCGCGGTGCCGATGTTGAGGTCATTGTGGGAAACGAATTTTGGCGGCGAATTCCACGCGCAGGCATTGCAGGGCATGTTGTTTCATGTGCCATTGTTGATTTGCGCGGCGGTGGCGATGGCGTATGTGGCGCACCAGCCGGGGAAAGCGCTCGCCACCGTGCAGATGTTGCTGATGATCGCGGTTGGGATTGATGTGCTGTGTGTTGCGACTTCGCTACTATGGGACGGCAGTAGCGGCGCTTTGATCCGCACGATCCATCGCATCGTTGGCCGCGCCGCACCCTATCTACCGGCCATCTGGCTTGCCGGCGCAAGTCTGGTCGCGGCAATTCGTTTGCTGAGCATCGCGCCGCGCCTGCGCCTGCCCGCGGTGCTGATCGCGGCAATCATCATTGCGTTACCGCTCGCAACCACGTTTCGTGATCGCAGCATGTGGAGCGAATCATATGAAGACCGCAAGGCCGAGGCCGAATCGTATTTGCGCAACAACCTCACGCAAGAAGATATTTTCTACCGCCAGCCGGAATTGCTCGCGCGCGAACTCGCCGCACTTCAGCCGCAACGTCCCGGTGTGACCGAGGTGTTTTTCATCGGCATGGCGGGGCACGGTTATCAGGATGTGTTCAAGAAAGAAGTCGATGCGGTCACCGAACTGATGCGCGAACGATTCGATGCCAAAGGCCACACCATTCGCCTGATCAACAATCGCCACACGGTCGCCAGCACGCCGATTGCCAGCGTGACCAGCCTGACCGCATCGCTAAAACGCACGGCGGCGGTGATGGATGTTGAGGAAGATATTCTGGTCTTGTTCCTGACTTCGCACGGCTCGGAAGCACACCGTTTTTCACTCGATCTTTATCCGCTGCAATTCAAGGATCTCGATCCGCCCGCGTTGCGGCGATCACTCGACGAATCCGGCATAAAATTTCGCGTGGTGGTGATTTCGGCCTGTTACTCGGGCGGCTTTGTCGACGCATTGAAAGACGAAAATACCCTCGTCATCAGTGCGTCCGCGCCGGATCGAAATTCATTCGGATGCAGCAATGAAAACGACTGGACCTACTTCGGCAAAGCATACTTCGATGAAGCGCTTCGCAACACCACTTCATTCACCGAAGCGTTTGCATTGGCCAAGCCGGTGATCGAAGCGCGCGAGAAAAAGGACGATTACACGCCGTCCGATCCGCGCATCGCGGAAGGCGCGGGGATCAAAATCAAGTTGGCCGCATTGCAGAGGCAGTTGGCTGGCGCGGCATCAATTGCGCCATCCGTGCCGCCGCCGGCACCGATCGCCGACGCCGCATCGCGCTATGCCGAATTGGTGTACGACCAAAAATTTTTCGATGTCGAACGCGCCGCCTGTCTGGCTTCAGCGCAAAACACCGGGCCGGACGCGATGGTCGCGCGCAAAGCCGACACCTTCGGCGGACTCACGCCTGCCAGCGCCGAATGGCCGCAACTCACCGTGGCGTGGGATCGCTATGCAGAAGAAATGTGCAAGCGCTTCAGCGAACCGCAGCTCCGCCGCGACAGCTTCGCCCGGCACCTGCGTGCGTCAAGCAATCCGACTGAAATCGACGCCATGATCAAGTTCTACGCCACCCCGCGCGGCGAGAAATGGCACAGCGCCGAAAAGCGCGCGACACAACTGATGCTCAATGATGTCGCGAAACATCAGGATGCGCTGCAAATGCAGCTCTATTCGGCTTACGTCCAGACGCAGGATCGGGTGTACAAGGCGTACAGCGAGGGACAGACGCGAAAGAAACACTGAGGTACCTCTCTTCGGCAATCTCATTCACTGGCGCGGCTCGCGGGCCGTTTATCAGCGAAAACCCGCGCCAATGCTAGACTTTTGCGTTTTCATTCGAGCTACCCGACCCCAACTTCAACATGATCTTGCCGATATGGGCGGATGACTCCATCAGCTTATGCGCCTCAACAACTTCCTCCAGCGCAAACGATTGATGGATCACGGGTTTCACTTTGCCCGACACCAGCAGCGGCCAAACATGTTCCTTCAACGAAACTGCAATCGCCGCTTTTTGGTGGTCGGGTCGCGCACGCAATGTTGAGCCGGTAATTGTTTGGCGCTTCATCATCAGCGGGCGGAAATCGATCATCGCCTGACCGCCTTCGAGAAACGCGATGAAACAATAGCGGCCTTCCAGCGCAAGTACGCGCAGATTTTTTTCGATGTAGCTGCCGCCGACCATATCGAGAATGACATTCACGCCTTTTTTCCGGGTAATGGCCGACACCTCTGCCGCCCAATCCTGCGTCTTGTAATTGAAGACGTGATCGGCACCGATTTTTTTGCAGAAGGCCGCTTTGGCTTCATTGCCGACGGTCGTGAACACGTCCGCGCTGAATGCTTTTGCCAACTGAATCGCCGTGAGGCCGATACCCGAAGAGCCGCCGTGAACCAGGATTTTTTCACCGGCTATCAATTTGCAGGTGTCAAACACATTTACCCAGACGGTAAAGAAATTTTCCGGCACGGCGGCGGACTCCAGCATCGAAAGGCCGGCAGGAATCGGCAGGCAATGCGCGGCGGGTGCGGCGCAAAATTCGGCGTAACCGCCACCCGGTGTGAGCGCGCAAACGGTGTCGCCGATTTTCCATTGCGTGACCTTTGCGCCGATGCCCGCGACGGTGCCCGACACTTCCAGCCCCATGATCTTTGATGCAGTCGGCGGCGGCGCGTAATTGCCCGAGCGCTGCAACACGTCGGGGCGATTGACGCCGGCGAATTCGACTTTGATGAGCACGTCGTTTTCACCAAATGCCGGCAATGGGCCGCTGGTGATGTGCATCACGTCAGCCGTGCCGGGGCCGGAGGTTTCGACAAAACGCATGCTTGTTGGGAGAGTCATCGCAGAATCCTAATTGAGTGATCGATCATCATTCCACAGCCACGCCGCTCCGCGCACGCCACTGGCCGCGCCAAATTTAGGCGGCAGCAATCGGGTCGCGACATGGTCGCTCAAAATATATCGCGTCCAACGTCGCGGCACCGTATCGTACCAGCGCGCAACATTGGAGAGTCCGCCGCCCAGCACAATCACATCGGGGTCGATCACGTTGATGATCGAGGCAAGGCTGCGTGCGAGGCGGTCTTCATACGCGACGAGCGCTGCCTCGCATTGGGTGTCGTTCGCGGCCAGCGCGACGATTTCCTCGGCTGACACCGCGCGCCCGGTATCTTCCAGAAAATGCTTCGCCAATCCGGACCCGGACAACCACGTCTCAATGCAGCCCTGCCGGCCGCAATAGCAGGCGTGGCCAGGCAATTCAATCGAGTTTGATGACGCGGAAAATATCGGCAGCGGATTGTGGCCCCATTCGCCGGCGATGTTGTTGGCCCCCGTCAGCAGTTGGCGATTGATCACGACACCACCACCCACACCCGTTCCCAAAATAACACCGAAGACAACTTCCGCGCCCGCCGCCGCACCGTCGGTGGCTTCGGATAACGCAAAACAATTGGCGTCATTGGCGATGCGAATGTCGCGTTGCAATTTGCGCTGCAAATCTTCCGCCAGCGGCTGGCCATTGAGGCAGGTCGAGTTGGCGTTCTTGATTTTTCCAGTGATGCGTGAGGGCGCGCCCGGCGTGGCGATACCGACGCTGCCTTCGCCCAGCAGCGCATCGGCTTGCCGCACCAATTCGACAATCGCCGCGACGGTCGCGTCATAGCTATCGCGCGGCGTGGCAATGCGGCGGCGATGGCATTCATTGCCATGTTCATCGAGCGCGATGATTTCAATTTTGGTGCCGCCCAAGTCGATGCCGAACCGGATCATGTCAATTGTGATGAGTGAATCGATGTGCGATTATGACGCATCACTTATCCGCATCATTCACCCGCTCACCGGCGCAGGAGCACCACCCATGGCCAAAACCGCAAACCCCGCGAAATCCGCCGGGATCAAGCTCATTCGCCCGATCATTGCCAACGGCAAAACCAAACTTGCCAGTATCGATACCCGATCCACCTGTGGCTTCAACGGCGACAAGGCGGCGACGGTGGCGGTGTTCGCCAAATTGAATGCGCAGTTGGTGGAATTGCAGACGGTGCTCTATGCCGAGCACCGGCACAAGGTGCTGGTGGTGTTGCAGGCGATGGATACCGGCGGCAAGGATGGCGTAATCCGCAAAGTTTTTTCCGGCATCAATCCGATGGGCGTTCACATCGCGAGTTTCAAAGGGCCAACTTTGGCCGAACTGGATCACGATTATTTGTGGCGCGTACATGAGCGCGTACCGGCCAAGGGCGAAATGGTGGTGTTCAACCGCAGCCATTACGAAGATGTGCTGATCACGCGTGTCGAGGGCTGGATCGACAACGCCACTGCCAAGCGGCGCTTCCGGCAGATCAACGATTTTGAAACGATGCTGGTGGAGGAAGGCACGATTGTGATCAAATTTTTCCTGCATATTTCCAAGGACGAGCAAAAGAAACGATTGCAGGATCGTCTCGACGATGGCGCCAAGACCTGGAAATTCAATCCGGGTGATTTGGTCGCGCGCGAAAAATGGGACGCCTATCAGCGCGTCTACCAAGAAGCGATCAACGCCACCTCGAGCCCGCATGCGCCGTGGCATATTGTGCCGGCCGATCGCAATTGGGTGCGTGATTTGTATGTGTGTGCGGTGCTGGTTGAGACGCTAACGAGTTTAAAAATGCAATACCCGAACCCGCCGCCCGGTCTTGACAATATTGTGATCAAGTAACCTCGGGCAGACACCAAATTGCGGCACTGCACAAGTGCAGAAAGCCCTTGTAAGTCATTGTGTTAAAATAACAAGTTATCACTTCACCCGCGCAAATTTGCGCGTTGTGTTGTCCTTTTTTTGTTCAGTAAAGCCCGCCATGCCGATTTATGCCTACAAGTGTTCCGCCTGCGGACATGCCGAAGATGCGTTGCAAAAAATGAGCGCCGCAGCGTTGACGGTTTGCCCCGTATGCAGCCAATCGACCTACGCTAAGCAACTCACCGCGCCGCAGTTCCAATTGAAAGGCAGCGGCTGGTACGTGACCGATTTTCGCGGCGGCAACAATACCAAAGATGCCAAAAAAGACGCTGCCGCCGACTCGGCCGAGCCCGTCAAAACTGACGCAAATGCCACCGCCGGCACCGATGGCAAAACCGAAACCAAGACAGATTCCAAAGCCGATAGCAAGACGCCGGGCGCGCCAAGCGAATCCGGCACCGCGAAGCCCGCGCCATCGACACCGGCCGCCGCCCCTGCA
>JANLQC010000530.1:0-11390 GCA_031367575.1 Betaproteobacteria bacterium
GGGCGCGAACAGGCGCGAATCTCGCAAAGCCTCGCCGAATTGAAGGGCCGCATCGATGCCACTCGCGCTGAAGCCGCACAGCAGCAGGATTTGCTGGAGCGCATGATTCGCCACCAATACATGCACGGCAACACCGACGGACTGCGGTTGTTGCTGGAAGGCAAAGATGTCTCGCTGGTGGAGCGGCAAATGCGCTATCTCGGCTACGTATCGAAAAAACGGGCGGAAATAATTGCCGGCCTCAAGCAAAATGCCGCGAGCCTCGCCGAACTCGAAGCGGCAACCCGCCAGCAACAGCAGGAATTGACCGCCAATGCCGATCAGCAACGCAAGGCGCGCGCGGAATTGCAGACCGAGCGCTATGCGCGGCAAAAACTGTTTGCCCGAATCAAGGGCGATATCGCCAAGGGCAACCGCGCCATTGGACGCCTGAAACGCGACGAAGACCGGCTAAGCAAATTGATTGATCAATTGGCGAAAGCCATTGCCCGAAATCGCGACCAGCGTCGTAACGAGGGCAAAACCGGTGTGCCGCCGAAAAAGGGTGAGGTAATTGAACATGCAGCCGATGCATCGCTTACCGGCATCGCCTTTGAAACGTTGAAAGGCAAACTTAAATTGCCGACGCGCGGGGAACTTCAGGGGCGCTTTGGCAGCCCAAGGGAAGATGGCGGCGTGACATGGAAGGGATTGTTCATCAAGTCCGAAAGTGGCCATGCCGTGCGCGCGGTGGCGGATGGGCAGGTGGTGTATGCGGATTGGCTGCGGGGATTTGGCAATCTGTTGATTGTCGATCACGGTGGCGGCTATATGAGCCTTTACGGCAACAATGAAAGCCTGTTGAAACACGTCGGCGACACGACGCAAAGCGGTGAAACAGTCGCGTCCGTCGGATCCTCCGGCGGCGCGCCGGAATCGGGTGTATATTTTGAATTGCGCCACGAAGGCAAAGCATTCGATCCGATGAAGTGGGTCGGGAAGTAGTCGGCAATCGTTGCGCCTTCATGGCTGCGGGTTACGTGGAAATGCAGGTACGTGAATGCATGGAAATAAATGGAAAAGCGTGAAAAAGGCACCGAAACCCGGTGATCAATCGAGGACAGTATGGGCAATAAATTGAGCAATCAAATGAAAGCGGCGGGTCTGGTCGGCATCGGCGGAATCGCCGGTGTGCTACTGAGCCTGAATTTTTCCGCTGTGGCCGAAAAACAAAGTACCACGCTCAATCTGCCGATCGAGGAAGTCCGCATGCTGTCGGAGGTTTTTGGCCGGATCAAGAGCGATTATGTCGAAGCCGTCGACGATAAACGGCTAATCAAGGAAGCGATCAACGGCATGCTGACCGGGCTCGATCCGCATTCCGCGTTTCTGGACGCCGACGCGTACAAAGAAATGCAAACCACCACCACCGGCACCTTTGGCGGGCTGGGAATCGAAGTCGGGGTCGAGGAAGGCTTTGTGAAAGTCATTTCGCCGATCGATGACACGCCTGCATACCGGGCGGGCATCAAATCTGGCGATTTCATCATCAAGGTCGATGACACCAGCCTGCGCGGACTTTCGCTGACCGAAGCGGTGAAGCGCATGCGTGGCGAGGCGGGAACCGAAGCGGTATTGACCATCATGCGCCGTGGTGAAGCCAAAGAATTGGTGTTCAATGTCAAGCGCGCCAAGATTGAAATTCAAAGTGTGCGTTCGCGCACCCTTGACCCGGGTTTTGCGGTGATTCGCCTCACGCAATTTGAAGAAGCGACCGGCGAAAAACTGGTGCGCGCGGTCAACGAGGTATACAAACAAAATGGCGGCAGCCTCAAAGGGTTGGTGCTGGATTTGCGAAATGATCCGGGTGGCTTGCTGAATGCGGCCGTGGCCGTATCGGCCGCGTTCCTGCCGAAAGACGCGTTGGTCGTTTACACCGATGGCCGGGTGGAGGACGCTAAAATGCGTTTGCATGCGCGCAAGGAAAATTATCTGCGCAGTCCGAATCGCGAGGATTACCTCTCCAAGTTGCCACCCTCGATCAAGAATGTGCCGATGATTGTGTTGGTCAACAACGGTACCGCATCGGCCTCGGAAATTGTTGCCGGTGCCTTGCAGGATCACAAGCGCGCCAGCGTCATGGGTTCGCAAACCTTTGGCAAGGGTTCCGTGCAGACCATACTTCCGCTTGGCAACAACAGCGCCATCAAGTTGACCACGGCGCGCTACTACACACCGAATGGGCGCTCGATTCAGGCAAAAGGCATCGAACCCGATGTCGCCGTGGATGATGGTTCGCAGCGCATGGCCATGCGTGAAGCCGACCTTGACCGGCACTTGGTCGGTGACGATGAAAAGAAAGCGGCTGACGCGCTGAAAGCCAAACTCGACAAATTGTTGCTGCCTGAGGCGAAGGACGAAAAAAACGACAAGGCCGCAAAGGTCGCGCCCAAAGGTGCCATACCGGGCACGGAAGGCAAGGCCGCAGTTGCGGGCGTCAATGGCGCGGTTGCCAAAGCTTCAAATTCGTCATCAACAACTGACGAAAAACCGGTGGAATATACGCCGCTCAACGGCAGTGACGGCAAGCCGATCGATTTCGTATTGCAGCAGGCACTGAACCAATTGAAGGGGCTGCCGGTTGCGGCGAATCCGCGTGCGCTGCTTGCGGTGGCAAACAATGCGGTCACGCACGTCGCGCCAAAAGCAATCAGCGCCAAAAAGTGATTCTCTGTGGCGCGGACGTGATCCGTGCCGGATTGCGGCGCAATTGACGCGTGATTGCCGGCCAATAGTCAGGCCAAATACATGAACGACCAAGACCTGCTTCGTTATAGTCGCCACATTCTGTTAAACGAGTTTGGCATCGAGGCGCAGCGCCAGCTTTCCAACTCGCGTGCGTTGGTTATTGGCGCGGGCGGCTTGGGATCGGCGGCGTTACTTTATCTGGCGTCCGCCGGTGTCTCTCATATCAGCATCGCTGATGGCGACGTTGTGGATCTCACCAATCTCCAGCGCCAGATTATTCATCGCGAAGACACGATTGGTGTCAACAAAGCGCAATCGGCGGCGCGGCGCATCGGCGAAACAAATTCGACCGTGTCGGTTGACGTGATCCCGGCGCGGCTGGTCGGCGACGCGTTGGCGCGGCAGATCGCGAACGCGGACGTAGTGCTCGATTGTTCGGACAATTTCGCAACGCGCCACGCCATCAATCGTGGGTGCGTGACCCATCGAAAGCCATTGGTTTCCGGTGCCGGCATTCGATTCGACGGGCAAATCACCAGTTTTGATTTTCGGGTGGAAGGCAACCCCTGCTATTACTGCCTGTTCCCCGAACAAAATGATGCCGAGGAAGAACGCTGTGCATTGATGGGCGTGTTTGCGCCGCTCGTGGGCATTATCGGCGCCATGCAGGCGGCTGAGGCGATTCGCCTGTTGACCGGCATCGGCGAACCCCTGATCCGCCGTCTTCTGATGCTCGACGCACGCAACATGTCGTGGCAGTGCGTGAAATACCGGCGCGATCCGGAATGCGCGGTTTGTGCCGCCGCATCGGCAACCAAAATCAAGGAGCAACACTATGCGACAACCTGAACGCGTTTTTCTGTCCACAATGTTGCTGGCGGGTGTGGTCGGTCAAATGGCGATTGCCAGCGCCGACGCGCAAGCACTTTGGAAATACACTGACAAAGACGGGAAAGTCACCTACTCCGACAAGGCGCCAAAGAAAGGCGAGACCGCGCAGTTAGTGACGAGCGACCCATCCGCCAACGTACTTGATGCGCCAAAAAATATTGGCGAGGGCAGCAAACCGACGGCGCAGGATGCGAAGGCCCGCGCTGACCGCGAGCGCAATAATGAAAAATTGCGCGAGGCCCTGAATACTGCCAAGGCGGATTTGGACGCAGCCAGAAGCGCACTCGAAAGCGGGCGTGACCCGTTGCCCAGTGAAGTGCAAATTGTGGTGGGTCGAACCAATAAAGGGGTGCCGACGGGGGTGAATTCATCCTTGCGAAAGCCCGAATACGCCGAACGGATCGCCGCCCTTGAAGAGGCGGTGAAACGGGCCGAAGAAAAGGTTGAAATTGCCGATGCAAATTTTCGGCGTGGGCCATCGGACGCGGGTCGATAATTTTGTCTTTGCGCTTGCACTCGAGTTCTTTCAACTATTTGCGAGCGGCCATCTTGGCTGAATATTGAAAGACGTCACCTTCGCGTCAATCAAATCGGGATTCGCCTGAATCCGCAGCGCGGCGGCAAACGCGATCATCGCGCCATTGTCGGTGCATAAATCGAGTGGCGGGTAGAACACGGTGGCCCCTCGTTGCCGCGCCTGCTGGCTCAACTGTTCACGCAGATGCCGGTTCGCGCCCACACCGCCCGAGACCACCAACCGCGACATGCCGGTTGCCTTCAGGGCGGAAAGTGATTTCGCCACCAGTACATCAACCACGGCGGCCTGAAAACTCGCGGCGATATCGGCGCATCCGCGTTCATCGATTTCGCCTTCATTCGCCAGTTTTGTTTTCAGCGTGAGTACCGCCGTTTTCAATCCGCTGAAACTGAAGTCAAGGTCGCCGCTCGATAACATCGGGCGCGGCAAAGAAAATCGGCGCGGATTTCCCGATTCCGCGAGGCTACCTAAGGCCGGCCCGCCGGGGTATCCCAGCCCCAGCAAGGTCGCGGTTTTGTCAAATGCCTCCCCGGCAGCATCGTCCACGGTCTCACCCAACAGGCGATAGCGACCTACGCCGTCCACCGCCATCAATTGCGTGTGCCCGCCAGACACCAACAACGCCACAAACGGAAAATCCGGTCGCGGCGACACCAGCAGCGGCGACAGCAGATGGCCTTCAAGGTGGTGAATTGGAATGACCGGACGTTGCAATGCGGTGGCCAGCCCTGCCGCGAAGCTGGTGCCCACTAACAATGCCCCACCGAGCCCCGGGCCCTCGGTAACAGCGATGGCGTCAACGGATTTAAGTGAGCGCCCGCTCTCGTTAATCACCCTTCTAACCAACGGAACGAGGCGCTGAATGTGATCTCGCGAGGCCAACTCCGGAACCACCCCTCCATAGGCGGCGTGCATGTCAATCTGCGAATGCAAGTGGTGCGCCAACAGGCCATCATCGCTATCGTAGAGTGCGACGCCCGTTTCATCACACGAGGTTTCCAAACCGAGAATCAGCATTTTCGGGAGACCGAGGCAAGCGAAAGAAAATCGACGCGCTTGGCAAAAAGCGCGCAAGTCGTTATTATATTGGGCTCTTCGCAATGCGCGGAGTGGTTTCACAACTTCCGACCCACAATTCCTTGAGAATTGGCTGGGCATAACTAGAAAGCCAGAAAGGTAATTTGAATGTTAGTTCGATTGAAAGAAAATGAGCCGTTCGATGTGGCACTGCGCCGCTTCAAACGCGCCATTGAAAAAACCGGTCTCCTGACCGATCTGCGCGCCCGTGAGTTTTACGAAAAGCCCACCGCCGAGCGCAAGCGCAAGCATGCCGCCGCCGTGAAGCGCCGCTTTAAACGCCTGCGCAGCCAAATGCTGCCGCCGAAGCTGTACTAGACAGCCCGGACGTTTTGAATTATTTCGAGGCAGGTGACAATTGTCCCCTGCCTTTTTTCTTTTCTGGAGTAAGCCATGACCTTGCGCGAAAAAATTACCGAAGACATGAAAACTGCAATGAAGGCGCGCGAAACCGAAAAACTCGGCGCGATACGCCTGTTGCAATCGGCATTGAAACAAAAAGAAGTCGATGAACGCGTGGTTCTGACCGACGACATGGTATACGCCATCATCGAAAAAATGCTGAAGCAACGCAACGATTCGATCGAACAATACACCGCCGGAAACCGTCCGGATCTGGTTGCGAAAGAAGCGTTTGAAGTCGCGGTACTTTCGGCATACATGCCGGCACAATTGTCGGAGGCTGACGTCGACGCCATCATTCAAGCCGTCATCGCCGAAACCTCTGCCACGTCCGCCAAGGACATGGGCAAAGTCATGAACGCGTTGCGGCCAAAAGTTGCCGGTCGCGCGGACATGGGCAAGCTCTCCGGATTGGTCAAGGCCAGACTCGGGTAACAGCGCCGCCTATTCATTTAAGGAACCGCTGATTAAGTGTCATTCTCGCGAAAGCGGGAATCCATTTTTCGTTACAAAACAGGGATCTCCGCTTTCGCGGAGATAACAGATAGGGACTTAATCTGAGCTTCCTTAATCAAGGCCCCGCATTGCGGGGCCTTGATTTTTGCGAGTCGTATAATCGTTCCATGATCCCGCAGGACTACATCCAACAATTGCTTGCCCGCGTCGATATCGTCGACGTGATTGACAAGCACGTCAAGCTCAAAAAAGCGGGACAGAACTATTCCGCCTGCTGCCCGTTTCACAACGAAAAAACGCCCAGCTTTTCGGTCTCACCCACCAAACAGTTCTACCACTGCTTTGGCTGCGGCGTGAGCGGCAGCGCGATCTCGTTTCTGATGGAATATTCGGGAATGGGTTTCCGCGATGCGGTCGAGGAGTTATCCGAGGCCGTGGGCATGAGCCTGCCGGTGGAGGCGAACCGCGAGGAATCCATTGAGCGCGCCAAAGTGGCCGCCACCCTCAGCGAAGTGATGACGGCGGCGATGAGTTTCTACCGGCAGGAATTGAAACGCGCGCCTAAAGCAATCGACTACCTTAAAGGCCGTGGCGTATCCGGCGAAATCGCCGCCAAATTTGGCATCGGCTATTCACCCGACGATTGGCAGGGATTAAAAGGTGCCGTTGAGGATTACACCGCCACCGCGCTCAACGAGTGCGGCCTCGTGATCGACAACGACGAGGGTAAACGCTACGACCGATTTCGTGACCGCGTGATGTTTCCGATTCTCGATGCGCGCGGCAACGTGATCGGTTTTGGCGGTCGCGTCATTGGTCAGGGCGAACCCAAATACCTGAATTCGCCGGAAACGCCGCTGTTTGAAAAGGGCCGCGAACTGTACGGTTTATTTCAGGCACGGCGCAGAATCCGCGATTCGCAAACCGCGATTGTCGTCGAAGGCTATATGGATGTGGTCGCACTCGCACAAAACGGCGTCGATAATGCAGTTGCCACCCTGGGCACGGCAACCACGCCGACGCACGTGCAAAAATTGTTGCGCATGGCGGACAACCTCATATTCTGTTTCGATGGCGACAAGGCCGGCCGCAAGGCGGCGTGGCGGGCACTCGAACAAACGCTGCCGGTGGTAATCGATGGCAAGGATGTGCGTTTCCTGTTTTTGCCCGCCGAGGATGACCCGGATACGTTCGTGCGCCGCGTCGGCAAGGACGCATTTCTGACCGAACTCAATAACGCGAAACCGCTGTCCGCATTTCTGTTCGATGAACTTTCCTCGCAGGTCGATTTGACCAATGAAGAAGGCCGTTCGCGCCTGCTAACGTATGCGAAGCCGCTAATTTCACAAATTACCGCGCCCGCGATGGCGATGATGTTGCAACGAAAACTGGCCGACCTGATTGGCCTGGGCGTGGTTGAAATCCAACGCCTGATCCCGCTGGCCGCAGCCAATACGCGTGCCAATTCGTCTGCGCAATTTTCTGATCCGCGCGAAAAATCGGCATTTCCATCCCACAGCATGCAACATGGCGCGAAAGGTGATCGGGAATTTTCGCGCGGCCGATTCCGTGGCCCCGAGCGTGGTGCCCCGGTACCGCGCCGAAAATCCTCACCTGCCGGACTCGCCGCGCAGCTCATTGCGCGGATTCTGTTGAAGCCCACACTCGCCGGTCGCTTCGATATCGCCGTTCCCGACGAAGACTCTTCGGCCGTCGGCACCGCCTCGCGCGTCGCGGCCTTTGTGCGTGACCACGATTTTGAGGTCACGCAGGCGCAAGTGATCGAACATTTTCGCGGGACAAGCGACGAAACTGAACTCGCGCGCGCCGCCAACCATCCCCTGCTCACCGACATGGATACCGCGCATCCGGATTTCGATCTCGACGCGGAATTCGACGAGGCGCTGTCGCGGCTGCGTGAAGAGGCCATTGCCGCAGGAAAAAAACGCGAAACGCTTCGCCGGGCGCAGGAAATGGGGCTGAGTTAGCGTTTTGGCCAAGATCATCAGTTGATCGCCGTGCCGAAACCTTGAACTGCCCGCGATTCGGCCCCACGTAGTTGGCACGAGCCTAAAAGGCTTCCAGAAAAACGCGGATTCGGTTAAAATACTCGGTTCCCCGTCCTGCAATCCTCCCGACACGTCAATTTGTCAGCGGGCGTTGTCCGGGGCGACTTTTTCCGCAATCGCGGTTTCCATCACTAACCGCTCATTCACGCGACGGATCAAACGACATGGCACGCAAACCAAAAAGCGCTCGCGACAGCGAAGAACATTCCATCTCCAGCTTCAAGGCCGCGCGCGACGCGAAAGTGCCGGTTGATGTTGAGGCGCAGAAAACCCGTCTGAAGAGTTTGATCACGCTCGGCAAAGAGCGCGGATTTTTGACCTACGCCGAGATCAATGATCATTTGCCCGATGTAGTTGATGCCGAACAGATTGAGGCCATCACCACCACCTTCAACGACATGGGCATTCAGGTCTACGATGCCGCGCCCGACGCCGAGACCCTGCTGTTGAACGAAGCGGCACCCGCCGCCGCCGATGATGATGACGCCGAAGAAGAAGCCGCACAGGCGCTATCGACGGTCGATTCCGAATTCGGTCGCACCACCGACCCGGTACGCATGTACATGCGCGAAATGGGCTCGGTTGAGCTGTTGACGCGCGAGGGCGAAATTGAAATCGCCAAGCGCATCGAAGACGGCCTGAAGCACATGATTCACGCGATTTCGTCATGCCCGACAACGATCGAGGAAATCCTGTCGCTCGCGGACAAAGTCGAACGCGATGAACTGCGCATCGATGAAGTGATCGATGGTCTGGTGGATCCGAACGAAGACCAGGTTTCCGAGGCCGAGTTGTCGGACGAGGATCTTGATGACGAGGAAATTGAAGAGGAAGAAGAGGACGAAGACGGCTCCATCGCCGCCGCCAATCTGGAGCAATTGAAACAGGATTCGCTGGCGCGCTTCAATTCAATCCGAAAGCTTCACAAGAAAATGCGCAAGGTGCTGGCCGAAAAAGGTCATCGCTCGCGCGCTTACAAGGATTTGCAGGAAGAGATTTCCGCCGAACTCATGCAGATTCGTTTTTCAGCCAAGCAGGTCGAGAGCCTCTGCAATGGTTTGCGCGGCCTGGTCGATACCGTGCGCAAGAGCGAGCGCATGATTCAGGAATTGTGTGTCAAGAATTCCGGCATGCCGCGTCCGCACTTCATCAAGTCTTTTCCCGGCAATGAAACCAATATCAAGTGGATCGCCGACGAGATTGCCCACGGCAAAGGTTACGGTGCCGCGCTCGCGAAATTCAAGCCTTCAATTGTTGAGCGGCAGGAAGCGCTGATCAACCTGCAAAAGGAAGTCGGCATTCCGGTCAAGGAATTGAAAGAAATCGCGCGCCAGATGAGCACCGGCGAAGCCAAGGCGCGCCGCGCCAAGCGCGAAATGATCGAGGCCAATCTGCGTCTGGTGATCTCGATTGCGAAAAAATATACCAACCGCGGATTGCAATTTCTGGATCTGATCCAGGAAGGCAATATTGGCCTGATGAAGGCCGTCGACAAATTTGAATATCGCCGCGGTTATAAATTTTCGACCTATGCCACGTGGTGGATCCGTCAGGCCATCACCCGCTCGATCGCCGATCAGGCCCGCACCATCCGCATTCCGGTTCACATGATTGAAACCATCAACAAGATGAACCGCATTTCGCGCCAGATTTTGCAGGAAACGGGACTGGAGCCCGATCCGGCGACGCTCGCGAAAAAAATGGAAATGCCGGAAGACAAAATCCGCAAAATTCTCAAAATCAGCAAAGAGCCGATCTCGATGGAGACGCCGATCGGCGACGACGACGATTCGCATCTGGGCGATTTCATCGAAGACATGCAGACGCTGGCACCTGACGATTCGGCGCAATACACCAGCCTGCGCGATGTCACCAAAGATGTGCTGGATTCGCTCACGCCGCGCGAAGCCAAAGTGCTACGCATGCGCTTCGGCATCGAGATGAATACCGATCACACGCTGGAAGAAGTCGGCAAGCAGTTTGATGTCACGCGCGAGCGTATTCGCCAGATTGAAGCCAAGGCATTGCGCAAATTGCGTCATCCGTCGCGTTCGGAAAAGCTGAAAAGCTTTCTTGAGACCGATAGCTGATCTCGATTATTCAGGTAACTTTCCTGAATTTGAAAAAACGACCGGAATCCCGGTCGTTTTTTTCGTGTCGTTTGATCGAAATCAAAAACTTGTCTTCGGCACCGGGCTATTCTGGGTTAACCAACAGTGAGGTGATTTCATGTTCAAGAATATTCTGGTCCCGACGGATGGTTCCAAGTTGTCAATGAAAGCGGTCGATAAAGCGATTGAATTGGCCAAGTCAACCGGTGCGACCTTGACCGTGTTGAATGTCATTGCGCCGTATTCGATGATGCCGGCCGGTGACGGCTACGTACTGGAGCCGATTTCCGGCGTCGCGTGGGACAAGGTAATGAAACAAAATGCCAAGACCATTCTGGCTATTGTGGAACGGCGCGCTACCGCCAAGAAACTGACCGTACAACTGATGACAGTGAGCAATGGCCAACCCTTTAACGGCATTATTGCGGTCGCAAAGAAACGCAAATGCGATCTCATTGTGATGGCCTCGCACGGCCGCCGTGGCCTTACCGCGCTCCTGCTGGGCAGCGAAACCACCAAAGTATTGACGCATTCGACAATACCGGTTTTGGTGTGTCGTTAAGCGATCAGGGAGGACTTGAAAAAAGCAAAGCGCGCCACAAATCTTAAGCGCGCGCAAGCGGCAACACCACGCGCACCGTGCGATTCGGGTCATCGCTCGCTTCAGCCACGAACCCGAGCTGGGTGGTCATGTGCAGCATCGCTTGATTTGCGGGCAATATCGATCCATCCATCGACTTGTAGCCCGCGTCCTGCGCGCACGCGATCAATGATTTCATCAGGGCGCTTCCCAGCCCTCGCCCCTGCCACGTGTCGGCAATGGCGATGGCAAACTCCACACTGGCACGATCCGGATAGGGAAAATATCGGCAGACGCCGGCGATCTTGTCGGTAGCGGGGTCGATGGCGAGCAGCGCCATTTCGCGGCCATAGTCCAGTTGCGTGAAACGCGAAATCATTTCCGGCGACAGCGCGGAAACCGAATGCTGAAAACGCGAATAGCGCGATGCATCGGACATCGCCGCGACAAACGCGCGTTCGCGTTCGGCATCGTCGGGGCGAATCACGCGCATCAATAATTTGCTGCTATCTTTTAGGCGGATTTCCCGTTCCAATTCC
>JANLQC010000332.1:0-1773 GCA_031367575.1 Betaproteobacteria bacterium
GTTTTTGCGGCGCATAATGGTTGAAGTGATGGTTCTGCCCGAGCATCGGCCCCAAGCCGCCCATCTGCCACATCAGCCATTCGAGTGTGGCGATCTGGCCGCGCAAATCCTTTGGAATGAATTTACCGGTCTTGCCGGCAAGATATAAAAGTATCGCGCCTGACTCGAACACGCTGATCGGCTTTTTGCCGTCGGCCGGATCGTGATCAACGATGGCCGGCATTCGATTGTTCGGCGCGATTTTCAGGAAGTCCGGCTTGAATTGATCGCCCCGACCGATGTTCACGCCGATCAGCTTGTAAGGTGTTTTTGTCTCTTCCAGAAACATCGTGATCTTGTGGCCATTGGGGGTGGGCCAGTAATAGAGGTCGATCATTTGGTTTTCCTTGAATGAATATCGATTGCCGGGTTATTTTCCAAACGCACCAACGCCAGCACGCTTGTACGGATCCGGCCACTCCATGTTAACGCCCAACGCCACCGCCGCATGACGCGGCCAGTAGGGATCGCGCAACAAGGCGCGCGCCAGAAACACACAATCGGCGTCACCGTCGGCAATGATTTGTTCGGCCTGCACCACTTCGGTGATGAGCCCGACCGCGCCGGTGGGCACGCCTGCACCCGCGCGAATCGCACGTGCGAACGGCACCTGATAGCCGGGACGAATGGTCATCTTCGCGTCGTGCGCGTTGCCGCCGGATGAGACGTCGATCAAATCGATACCAAGTGTTTTGGCGCGTTGGCAAAATTCAATCGACTGCGCCACATCCCAGCCGCCGTCTTTCCAATCGCTCGCCGAAATGCGCAGGAATACCGGCAACTCCTGCGGCCACATGTCACGCACTGCCGCGCACACTTGCAAGGGAAAACGCATGCGATTTTGCAGCGAACCGCCGTATTCGTCGGTACGCGTGTTCGAGAGCGGCGAGAGAAATTCATGCAGCAGGTAGCCGTGCGCGCCGTGAATTTCCAGCACCTCGAAGCCCGACGCCCGTGATCGTTTCGCTGCCGTTGCGAAAGCCTCGACGGTCGCGGCGATTTCAGCAATGCTCATTTCATGCGGCACCGGATAGCTGCTCGAGAACGGCTCGTTGCTCGGCCCCAACACGTCCCAGCCGCCTTTGCCCGGTTCAATCTTGCCATGACCACGCCACGGCGCGTAGGTCGATGCCTTGCGGCCCGCATGCGCAAGCTGGATGCCGGGCACCGCCCCTTGCGCTTTGATGAACGCCGCAATCGGTGCCCAGGCGTGCATTTGCGCATCGTTCCAGATGCCGGCATCCTCGGGCGAAATTCGTCCGTCGGGCGTCACGGCCGCGGCTTCAGTGAACACCAGCGCCGCGCCGCCAACCGCGCGCGAACCGAGGTGTACGAGATGCCAATCGGTCGGCATGCCATCTGTGCAACTGTACTGACACATCGGGGAAACAAAGACGCGATTCTTGAACGTCAATTGGCGAAGCGGAAATGGCGAAAATAGTTGGGACATGTTGGGTCGAATGTAATTGTGTGAACCGAATTTTAGTTCGGCAAGTACGAGACAATAGCGCATCTGGCATAACTATCATCATGACCACCAATTCAAGATCACTCATCGTTCAAGCCGGCCCGCGCGCACTCAGGCATTTGCGCGAACATGGTTTTCGCCCGCAGGACATCGATATCGTGCCGGGTGCGGCAGGCGGGCCCAAGGGCTTGGGCCTTGCGCGCTTGGACGAATACATCTTTGCCGACTGGTTGCCGGGCGGGTTTTCCGCGCGCACCCAGCCCATC
>JANLQC010000572.1:0-3024 GCA_031367575.1 Betaproteobacteria bacterium
GTCGTCCGCGGAAGGCGGCCCCGCGTCGCCGTAGCGCCGCGCGAGTCGGCTTAGAAAAACCAGTTGCTCGTCAAAACGGCGGCAACTGAGGCAAATGTACAAATGATTCTTGAGGCTCTCCGGTTCAGCAGGCTGGAGTGCCGCATCCTGCTGCCGGCTCATGAGCCGCGCCGCTTCCTTGCATGACACCGCCGCCGGATTTGGTTGCTCGGTCTGTTCCATGCTATCGCCCTCCGGCTTGCTTAAACCAATTGTGATCCAGACACTCGCGCAGCGCCAAACGCGCGCGATGCAGCATCACCCAACAATTGGACGCGCTAATGTCCTCGTCCTTACATATTTCGTCGGTTTCGACCCCCATCACCTCGCGCTTGAAAAATACCCGCCCGGCGGCTTTCGGCAGTTTGTCCATGCAACGCTCGAACACTTCAAAGAACTGTTTTTGCTCAAGCGCGCCATCGGGGTTGGCCCATTCGCCCAGACGCGGACTCCAGTGGCCGGTATTGTCGAACATGCGCTCCATCCATTCCGGATCAGCCGAATCGTCGTCCTCGGGCGCGACCGCAAAGTGCGCGCGCTCGCTAATCAACCGGCGCTGAAAATCGATGATCTTGAATTTCAGAATCGAGGTCAGCCAGGTGCGAAGACTGGATTGCCCGGAAAATCCACCGGCGCCATCGAGTGCCGCGAGCAGGGCCTCCTGAACCACCTCTTCCGCCTGATGGCTATCGCGCAACTTCGCCAACGCGAAGCGCAGCATATAGCTGCGGTGGCTCTCGATTTCCACGAAAAGGACAGCAACGCGATCCGGGGAGTTGATATTTTTCTTTTCGGCCATAGTTAAGTCTGTTTATGCGAAACAACAGTCTATAAGTAAACGCCGTTTGCCAGTGTGGCCGTCTTGAAAAATCACTGTTCCGTGCCCACCTGAGTATTGCCTCAACAAACCCTTTCAAGGAGCCACAAATGAACACACTCGTACGCTTGAACAATCGCCTCAATCCCGGCTGCGCCCCCTATGCGGCCGGTGTCGATGAGTTGTTTGCCGGATTCCTGCGTCCCATTCAGGAAGCCACGCGCGAATCGGCACATCCGATCCGCATCGACGTATCGGAAGACGCCAACGCCTATCGCGTCGCGGCCACACTGCCGGGCGTGAAGAAGGAAGACATCCATGTCACGGTTGACCAGAACGAAGTGACCATCGGTGCCGAAGTCAAACGCGAAACCGAGGTCAAGGAAGGCGAGCGGGTTCTGCGCAGCGAACGCGTGTTCGGCAAATCCACCCGCGTTTTCACGCTGGGACAGGATATCGACGAAGCGGCCGTCGAGGCCAAGTATGCAGACGGCATTCTCTCGCTGGTGCTGCCCAAAAAAGCCCCGGTCAGCGCGAAGCGCGTGACGATTGCCTAAAATCCGCGTCTGAAATTCCCGCCCTCGAAAAGTTTTTTCGGGGGCGGGTTTGAACATTTCTAGCTGCCGGAAAAATCAATCTGCCGCCACGCTTCAAACACCATCACCGCGACCGAATTCGATAAATTCATGCTACGCATTTCCGGCCGCATCGGCAGCCACACGCGCTGCGCGACGGGAATGCTGTCGAGCACATCGGCGGGCAGGCCGGCCGTTTCCTGACCGAACACAAACGCGTCACCGCGCTGATACACCATTTGGTCATAACGCGTTGTCTGACGCGTTTCCACCGCGAACATTCTCGAACCCGACAGCGTATCCAGACAGGCCTGCCACGTTTGATGATGCTGCACGCTGGCGAACTCGTGGTAATCCAGCCCGGCGCGTTTGACACGCGCATCGTCCCAGGTGAATCCGAGCGGATGAACCAGATGCAGTGTCGCCCCGGTATTCGCGCAGAGGCGAATTGCGTTGCCGGTATTGGGCGGAATTTCCGGGCGGTAGAGAACGACGTGAAACATTTTAGTGTCGTGCTAGAAATTTGCGGTGGCGTCATCAACACCGGCATGCGCCTCAAGCCGGTCGGCGCGTGCCAGCACCCATGCGGAGACAAAGCGCGCACCGGCTTTTTTCAGCGCCGACGCGGCCTCCGACAGGGTTGCACCGGTGGTCAGCACATCATCGAGGACCGCCACGTGTTGCCCGGCAAGCGACTCGGCGCAATCAAAGGCACCACGCACGTTTTTGCGCCGTGCGGCACGATCCAACCCGGCCTGTGGCGGCGTATCGCGGATTTTCAGCAAGCCATGCGGCGCATACGCGATGCCGAGTTTCTCGGCCACGCGTTCGGCAAGTACCGCCGATTGGTTGAATCCGCGACTCGCCAAACGTTTTCTGGCCAGCGGCAACGCGATGATTCGATCCGGCAGGATCCCGCCGTTTGCGCCGGCATGTCGACTAATTGTGGCCAGCATTGCCTCGGTAAACAGCGCCACGAGCGCGAGATTTTCATTGAACTTGTACGACTGAATCAACCGATCCAGCGGAAACCGGTACTGAAATGCCGCCAGCGTTTCATCGAACGCAGGTGGCGCCGCGAGACATGTGCCACAGATTTCACCGTGGCTCGACATGGCAATGGCCGCGCAGCGCGGGCACACGGCGCGGGGCGCGAGCGGCAGATCGTGCCGACAGGTTGCGCACAGACTCGCCTCTGCAAGAATGCCGCAGAGTTGGCAATCCTGCGAAAAAAATCCGGTGAAAATTGACGGCTTGGCGAAAGAAAAAATGGCGATCTTCCCGGCGCGGAAACGGAAACGAGGCCGATGATTTTATCCTATCGATGCCGCGCGTTTGATGAATACGTGCGCGCCATGACTTCCCGTTCTTGCGCATGAACGTCTGGAAAGAACCAACCGCACATCGCCATTCATTTCCAGTGCCAACAAATAATTTCCGCAATTTTGTTACCGCCCCGTTTTTGTGCAATTGTCGGAAATTATTACCATTGATATTTGACATATTGGCGGGCTTTGGCAATCATGCGTTGTTCCCCTAAATTGACTTCTCGCCCATGGATCAAATGATCGCCGTAAAAATTTCGCCACAGAC
>JANLQC010000592.1:0-3545 GCA_031367575.1 Betaproteobacteria bacterium
CACGTTGCCGGCAGAATCTGCCGTCGTTGTCACGGTGGGCCCCGTAATGCCGGTGCTGTCCAAGATAAACGCAAACGGGCCAAAATTGGCGGTCAAGCGCATTTGCTTATTGGCGTAGCGCAGACCGCTGGAAACGGGTACTAACGTAATCAACGAGTCCTCGCCCGCACAGGCCTGAGTTGCATTTGCGCCTGCTCCCGCGCCGGCAGTACAACTGGCGGTGGTGGAGATGGTCAATCCGTAGCCCGTCAAAAAGTTCTGCAACACGCTGTAGGTTCCCGTTGCCTGCGTTCCGGCCGCGTCACGCACGGTGATAATTACGGTACGTGAAGGCACGCTGTTAGGATCCGTTTGTGGATCCACCACACCGGGCTGATTCGGCACAAAGGAAAATGAATTTGAGCTGGTCTGAAAATTCAACGCAACGACGGTCTGCTCGCTGGAAGTTACTTGAAATGGCCCCCTGCCGCCTGCAATGCTTAAGTTCACCGGTACGTTTGCATAAAAATTTGCGGTTGGTGGAAAAAGCGAAAGCGTACCGTTAATCAACGGATCTCCCCCGGCCGCGCCGCCGCCGCCGCACGACCCCAAAATCGCAGACATTGAACCGAGCAGGATGGCGAAAAGCCCCCGCTTTGCCAGAGTACTCATGTTGCCGAAGTATGTGTTTATCGCCACGATGGTGTCCTCTTGTCTTCAGTTCTTGGCCGGGATTCTTCATCCCGATTTCGCCAGTTTACTTATAAATTATGACCTTACCTCGCTTTATTAAAGCGCAACTTTCAGTTTGATGCAAGCGTTTTCTAATGATGCATCGTGCCCTTCCGCATCAACCACAACGTACGGAATTGGGTTTCACAACTTTTGGAATTGTGCTCGCCATCATTGCGAATCGTTACATGTCAATAAAACGACACAAAATCAGGGGTTTGTTCAAAATATCAGGCCGAAAGTCACTGACGTCCAGTAAAAAAAGTAATAACTCGCTATGGGCAAGTCGTTTGTGTTGAAACAGCGATTGTTTGCGGTGTAGCACTTCCCGCGCCGACGGTAACGGCGGCGATCACCGGCGTTGCCGGGGTAGCGCCCGTTCCGACAGATCCACTTCCCCGCACAAGTGTAATTACCCCACTCGTGCTGATGGAGACCCCAAGGGCAGTTGTACTAGACAGCGGAGTACCGACCGATGTTGTAATGGTCGGGGCCGTCGTCCCGGGATTGGTGATTGTGACCAATACTTGCGCCGATTGCCCGCACGCGAGTGATACGGAAGTTGGTGAAAGTATAATTGCCGGGGGTGGAGTCGGCCTGTCCTCCGTGCCCGGCGTTACCGTCAATATTGGTCTGATGCTGAGACCGGTGGCATCGGTAACCGTAAACAGCACCTGGTAGCCGGTCGTGCCGCATGCGGCTGCGGCAAAAAATACGCTAAATCGACTGGGATTCTCGGTGGAAGTCAGAGCCGGTGAAACGCCTGCGCCCTGCGGATTCGATGATCGAACCGAATAAGGGGGAGTGCCGCCGAAAATCAAGTAATCAACCGCACCGCCAGGGCATTCGTTCTTGAACGTCCCAGCCACTTTCCATTCCGGCGGAACCGTCACAAACTCGCCGCCACCGAGCGTCGATTGTTTGATCAAGAATGTCGCCGTCCGAAACGCCCCCGTCGAAAGGTCAGTCGTGCGTATTGTGGCAATTTGCGGGGATGCGCCGGTATCGGCACGAAGTACGGTCGTGGCCCGTCCCGATTCATCGGATGTCACCGTCACGGACGTGGAAAATACCGACTGCGAGACATCTACCGGAAAGCGATAACTTCCTTGTACAACATCGAAACGCACACTTCTACCACGTGCGGGCGCACCATTCTGGGTGAGCGTGAGCGTGGCGGTGCCTGATTGACCCGCGCAGACGATGCCAACGCCGGCACAGGTTGGAAATGCCGGGGGCGCGGTTCCGGTAATCGTAATGTCGCCGTTGACAAGATTGGGTTGGATTGCGACAACGGAGGTCGCGGTTTTGCCTGCCTGATCCATCACCGAAACCGTCACGCTTTGTTGTGCGCTGACGGCGTTCGGCGTCAGAACAACTTGCGCTTCGGATACAGGCCCGCTGGGGACGGGGAGAATTGTCGCGTTGGTGGAGGACAATGTATAAGGTGATCGTCCGCCGCCCCCGGAAATGCTCAATGTGATGGGTACACCCGAATAAGCCGTTGCTGTTGCGGGTGAAAGCGTAAAGGTCAGTGCTGGATCGGATGCCGATGAGACGGCACCACTTCCGCATGAACCGAGCAATATGGCCATGCATACGGCAAACAAAAAACTGACGCTGCGCTCAATCATCCCGTTCATTTTCACAAAAACTCCCATCCCAGTGTTGAGGCATCACAGCAACAAAATTGCAAAAGTACTTGCCAGCATTGAGATTCTACCAAAGCGGCACGACGACTTCATCAAACCCGTTCGACTGCGCTTCTCGGTTGCCTGTCGGCGACTTGACACTGGGCAAGACAAAAATGTTGCAGCGCGCAATAAGCGGCGCTATTATCAACTGTTCCAAGAATAGTCTATCTGTATCAGCGAGTTGGGCACGATTATCGAACCTGCCATTGACTGAGAAACGGCGCGGCCAAAAGCCTACCCTTGCGAGCCGACATTCCAAGTAACAATCATAAACATGCCATATTGCTGATCCGTGCGGGCAATTTCGCGCGATACACGCGATGATAACGCAACGCATTTTGTTACCACGTTTTTCTCGGAGTACCTTCGCATGTCAGAAGTCGCCGCAATTTCCACGTCCCCCTCGTCTGGCGCGTCCTCCGCGTCTTCCGCGACTGTCACGCCTGCTGCCCAGGGCCTATACGATCCGCGCCATGAACACGATGCCTGTGGCGTCGGCTTCGTGGCCAATATCAAGGGCAAGCGCTCGCATTCGTTGATCGAGCAAGGCCTCAAGATTCTGGAAAACCTTTCGCATCGCGGCGCGACCGGCTATGACCCGTTGCTCGGTGACGGGGCGGGAATTCTGATTCAACTTCCCGACCAGCACCTGCGCCGTGTGTGCGGAAAACAAGGTATGACGTTGCCCGCAATCGGTCAATACGGTGCCGGCATGGTATTTCTGCCGCGCGAACCCGCATCCAGAGTGGCGTGCGAGCAGGAAATCGAGCGGGCGATTCACGCGGAAGGGCAAATATTGCTTGGCTGGCGCGATGTGCCCACCGACAATACCGGACTCTCGTCCGCCACCATTGCCGTTGAACCGCTGATTCGCCAGGTATTTGTCGCGCGCGGTTCTAGCGCCATGGATCAGGACGATCTCGAGCGCAAGCTCTACATCGTTCGCAAGCGTTCCGGCCACGCGATTCAGGCCTTGACGCTGCGGCACGGCAAGGAATTCTATGTCCCCTCGTTCTCTACCCGCACGATGGTTTACAAGGGCATGTTGTTAGCGGATCAAGTCGGCAAATATTTCGTTGATTTGCAGGATCCCACGATGATGACCGCGCTGGCACTGGTACACCAGCGTTTTTCCACCAA
>JANLQC010000613.1:0-3399 GCA_031367575.1 Betaproteobacteria bacterium
ATTTCGATGGTTTTTTCCAGGGCGCACGGGGCCACACCCGCGCGCCCTTTTATTTTTCGGCCCCTTGCGGCGCCCTCACGCGCGATCAATGTCAGTGCCGGTTGGAGTTCGAGAAATGCGCGTTGCACTGGGAATTGAATACAACGGCGCGCAATATTGCGGTTGGCAATCGCAGCCATCGGGTTGCGGCGTGCAGGATCATGTCGAAGCGGCGTTGACCAGGTTTGTTGCGTTGGCGGCCACCGATACTTCCGTGACCTGTGCAGGGCGCACCGATACCGGCGTGCATGCAAATTGTCAGGTCGTGCATTTCGATTGCACCATTGAGCGCGATGAAAATTCCTGGGTGCGCGGAGTCAACGCGTTTCTGCCTGCATCCATCCGCATTCTTTGGTCCAAGCATGTTGGCGACCAATTCCATGCGCGCTTTTCAGCTCATGCGCGCAGCTACCGCTACCTGCTGCTCAACGACAGTGTTGATGCTGCCATCATGCACGGGCAGATGGGATGGTTTCACACGCCATTGGACGTCACGGCAATGCGTGCGGCCGCGACATTGCTGATCGGTGAACATGACTTTTCGGCTTTTCGGGCGGCCGAATGTCAGGCCAGGTCCCCGGTGAAAACGCTTTACGACGTAACGGTGGCGGTGAATGGACAAGTGCTTGTGTTTTCATTTCGCGGCAACGCATTTTTGCATCACATGATCCGCAATATCGTCGGTGGTCTGGTTTACGTCGGTGCCGGACGTCATTCGATCAACGATTTTCAGCGGATTTTCGACACACGCGACCGCACCCAGGCCGCACCAACATTCGCCGCCGACGGCCTGTACCTGACCAATATCGAGTACGATGAAAAATTCGGTCTGCCGCGCGCACGAACCCGATTGCCTTTTTAGCCTCCGCCATGTTACGAACCCGAATCAAAATCTGCGGCCTGACGCGCGTTGAAGACGCGATTGTCGCCGCCAAGGCCGGTGCCGATGCCATTGGATTGGTATTTCATCCGCCGAGTCCGCGTTGCGTATCGATTGAGCATGCGCGCGCCATTTGCAACGCGATGCCGCCGTTTGTCTCGACAGTGGCATTGTTTGTGAACGCACCGTCGGAAACGGTCATCGGCACCATTGAGGCATTGCGCCCGGCAATGCTGCAATTTCACGGTGACGAACTCGAGCCCTATTGCGCCCAGTTCGGTATGCCTTATCTGAAAGCCATTCGTGTCGGCACCAGGGTGCAGGCGGGCGATTTGTTAGAATGCGAGACGCAATTTCATTCCGCACGCGCACTGTTGCTGGACACGTTCACCGCGAATTTGTATGGCGGCAGCGGCGAGCGCTTCGATTGGGAACTCATTCCGCCGTCAATGCGTGGCCGTATCGTGTTATCCGGTGGGTTGAATCCGCTGAATGTCGGACACGCCATTGAAAGCATCCGGCCGTGGGCAGTCGACGTTTCCAGCGGTGTCGAGGTTAACGACAAGGCAGACGAAAAAGGCATCAAGGATCATCGCAAGATCAAACAATTTATTGAGGCCGTACAAAATGCAAATGTATGACTTACCGGATGCAAGTGGCCATTTCGGGCCCTATGGCGGCGTGTTTGTGGCCGAAACATTGCAGGCTGCCTTGCACGAACTCAATCTTGAATATGCAAAAGCCAAGGAAGATCCATCGTTTGTGAAAGAGTTTCAGCATGTGCTGAAACACTATGTCGGCCGCCCCAGCCCGATTTATCACGCCGAACGGCTGTCGAATGAATTGGCTGGCGCGCAAATTTATTTGAAGCGCGAAGACCTCAACCATACCGGTGCCCACAAGGTGAACAACACCGTCGGCCAGGCACTACTGGCACGACGCATGAACAAGCGCCGCGTGATCGCCGAAACCGGTGCGGGGCAACATGGCGTGGCGACGGCAACGGTTGCCGCGCGCTACGGTCTCGAATGCGTGGTGTACATGGGTAGCGAAGACATAAAACGCCAGGCGCAAAACGTCTACCGCATGAAGCTTCTTGGTGCCACCGTCATTGCCGTCGATAGCGGATCAAAGACATTGAAAGACGCGCTGAACGAAGCGATGCGCGATTGGGTGACCAACGTCGAGACCACGTTCTACATTATCGGCACCGTCGCCGGGCCGCACCCCTACCCGATGATGGTGCGAGATTTCAATTCGGTGGTCGGCAAGGAATGCCTCACACAAATGCCGGACATGACCGGGCGCCAGCCGGATGCGGTGCTTGCGTGCGTCGGCGGCGGGTCAAACGCGATGGGCATTTTCTACGATTACATTCGGTTCAAGGATGTGCGCCTGATCGGTGTTGAAGCCGGCGGCGAGGGTGTTGAATCCGGGCGTCACGCGGCGTCCCTTACGGCGGGAACGCCGGGTGTATTGCATGGCAATCGCACCTACCTGTTACAGGACGCAAACGGCCAGATCATTGATACCCATTCGGTGTCGGCGGGACTCGATTACCCCGGCGTCGGCCCCGAGCATGCATGGCTGAAAGACTCGGGACGCGCCGAATACGTGGCAATCAACGACGACGAAGCACTGGCCGCGTTCCATCGGCTCTGCCGAATCGAGGGCATCATTCCCGCGCTGGAATCGAGCCATGCGGTGGCGCACGCAATCAAGATTGCGCCGACCATGGCCCGCGACAAAATATTGCTGGTCAATCTTTCCGGCCGGGGTGACAAAGACATGGCGACCGTCGCGGACCGGTCCGGGTTGGCACTTTCCGGCGGACAAGTCTCTGCCAAGGCCGCTTGATGTCGCGCATTTCGGCAACCTTCGCCAAGCTTGCCGCCGGCAAAAAAGTCGCACTCATTCCGTACATCATGGCGGGCGATCCGGCACCCGGCGCGACCGTGCCGCTGATGCATTCGCTGGTCGCCGCCGGTGCCGATGTGATAGAGCTCGGCATACCTTTTTCCGACCCTATGGCCGACGGACCGGTGATTCAGCGCGCGGCGGAGCGGGCACTGAAATTTGGCGTCGGATTGAACGATGTCATTGCCAACGTGACCGATTTTCGCCGCACCAATCCGGTGACACCGGTGGTGTTGATGGGTTACGCAAACCCGATCGAGCGCATGGGATTGGAATTGTTTGCCGAGCGCGCGAGCGGTGCCGGGGTGGATGGCCTCATCGTCGTCGATTACCCGCCCGAAGAAAGCGCAGCCTTGCTGAAAGCCATGGACGCGGCGGCAATCGACATCATTTATTTGCTGTCGCCGACATCAACGCCGACGCGCATAAAACTGGTTTGCGAGGCGGCGCGCGGCTACATTTATTATGTGTCGCTGAAAGGGGTCACCGGCGCGGGAAATATCGATACCGCCAATGTGGCGTCCATGATCGCGCAGATAAAAGCGAAAACGAAATTGCCCATT
>JANLQC010000644.1:0-2761 GCA_031367575.1 Betaproteobacteria bacterium
ACCACCAGGCATTTTCTGGATGACCTCAATTTGCGTTCGCTCGAAGAATTGCCGCCGTTGCATGAATTGCAGGCGACGCTCGACATGACTCAGGCCGGTGCGGCGTTGTCGGCGGGTGCGGCGTTGCCGTTGCCCGGGGTGGCGGAAGCGGACGTGCCGGCCAGCATGAATGAAGGCCGGGAAGCGGAGGTCGGCGTGCACGCAGCACTGCCTGACGATGTGTCACCGGAAATTCACGTGGTGCCGCGATCCGAAACTCCACCCGCATCACCACCGGCCAAGCCACCGGTTGAGGGATCGACATCATGGTAAAGCGCGTTGTCGTGACCGGTCTGAAAGCCCGCGGCTATGTTGACGGCCGCTACGTTGGCGAGGAAAAAAAGGAACCCAATGCTCGCGAAGATGTATTGCGCGGCCGCAAACGCCGTGGCAAGAGCGGTGGATCAATGGGGCTAGGCCAAGGTCAAGGCATAGGGATCGGCAAGCGCGGCGGCAAACGCGGCTCATCGCAGGCGGGTTCCGGTGCCAACGATAATATCGGCAACACCGTCGGTGGCAAACGCGGCCGGCGCGGCAAACCACCCGGTAGCGGTGCGCGCGGCGCGGCAGTGGCCGGTAGCGGCGGCGTTGAGCCGGGCAACAGCATCGGGCATGCCGGTCAATCGACTCTGCCGCATGGCGAGGCGCGCCCGCCCCGCAACCCGCGCGGTCAGCCGCGCACCCAATCGCGCAAGAACACGTCCGGCCGGAAGACGCCATTCCGAAAAATGCCGCCCTCAACCGCGCTCGCACCTTCGCCTTCGCAAGTCGGTGACACGCGCCGCATCGGCGAGGAAGCCAAATCCGGGCAATTTGCCGAAGCACTGGCCGCGCAAGCCAACGTCAAACGCGAGCGCCTGCACAAGGTGATGGCGCAGTCCGGCATCGGATCGCGACGCGACATGGAGATCATGATTTCCACCGGACGCGTGATGGTCAACGGCATTGTCGCCACCACCGGCACGCAAGTGTCGCCGGGCGACAATGTGATGGTCGATCAACGGCCGATCAAGCTGAAATTCAGCGAGGATTTGCCGCGCATTTTGCTGTATCACAAGCCCGAGGGCGAGATTGTCACCACCTCGGATCCGGGTAACCGCATCACGGTGTTCGACAATCTGCCGCCGGTGGAAACCGGCAAGTGGATCGCCATCGGCCGCCTCGATATCAACACCTCAGGCTTGCTGATTTTCACCACTAACGGCGAACTCGCCAATCGTTTCATGCATCCGCGCTACGAAGTTGAACGTGAATATGCGGTGCGGATTTTGGGCGAACTCACCGAACATCAGACCGAGGCACTGCTCACCGGTGTAAACATCGACGCCGGCAATGATGAACACGATCATCAAGATCAGCACGAGCACCACCACGACAATGAAGATGTCGAACACGACCACCAACCAAGCACACCGGCCCGCTTTGACACCATCGAAAAGCGCGGCGGCGAAGGCGTGAACCAGTGGTATCACGTCACGATCAAGGAAGGCCGCAATCGCGAAGTGCGCAAAATGTTTGAAACGCAGGGGTTGACCGTTTCACGATTGATTCGCACCCGCTTCGGCAAGATTGAGCTCCCGCCGCGCCTGTCGCGCGGCAAGCTGATGGAGCTGTCACCGGATCAAGTGCGCAGCGTGCTGGCTGGCGCGGGCATGAAGGATGAGGCCGAATCGGCGTTGCCAGGAGAGATTCGCCCTGATTCACGGGTTGCAGGGCGCGGTCAGCGTGGGCAGGGTGCCGCGCGCGGCCCGGGAGTTCGCGGGATCAAGCCACCACGGCCACCACGCCCTCCACGCGAAGGCCAGCCGCCGAGGCCACCACGCGAAGGCCAGCCGCCACGCCAGCCACACGAGGGATCGGCGCCACGCCAGCCACGCGAGGGATCGGCGCCACGCCAGCCACGCGAGGGATCGGCGCGAGAGGGCGGCGGCGGCCGACCACCGCGCGACGGAATCCCCGGCGCAGCCGACGGCATTGTGGGGCAGGAACGGGTTCCCGGCAGCGCCCGTCCGCGCCGCAATCGGCGCGGCGGCAAAAGTATCCGGCGTGATCCGAATTTCGTCGGCAGCGCAATTGAGGCTGGAAACAGTGTCGGCAATGCCGATGACAATCAGGGCAATCGCGTGGACACGCGCGGAAACACCCCTCCGCCAGAAGCGCGCATACACGGCGAGGCACATGATTCAATCGGCAACATGACCGACGGTGCGACCAACATCATCACCCACGCCGACCCGGAAGCCCCCGCCGGCACCCGGGGCGCACCGCGAAATCCGCATGGCCGTCAGCGCCGCAATTTTCGCGGACGCGGCGGACGCAATCGTGGGCCAAAAGGTGGCGGCAATGGCGGCTCTGACGGCGGCGGTGAAGGCGGCGGAGCTGCAACGGGTTCGGACGGCGGCGGCAATTCGGGTGAAAGCGGTGGCAGCGGTGGCGCTGGTGGCTCTGGTGGCAAGGGCGATGGCGATGGCGAAGGCAACGCCGACTAGCGGTTTGCCCGATTCAGAGTTCGCAATTTGCCAGAGATATTCCTAGCCGTGCGCGGCAATGCTTGCCGCCATCACCAATTCTTCGCGCGTCAACAAAAACACGACACCATCACCGGCGCTGACATCGGCCCACGTGAACGCGACATGCGGGAACGCGGCTTCGACGCCCTTTCGATTGAAGCCCACTTCCACCACCAGCAGTCCGCCCTCATTGAGGTGTGCCGCCGCGCCGT
>JANLQC010000659.1:0-3475 GCA_031367575.1 Betaproteobacteria bacterium
GCGGCAAACCGATTTCACCACCCGGCCCACCGCCTCGGATGGACAATTTCGTCACACGATGCAGCGCGCAGACGACCGCGAATTCACCTGGGGATTGGAGGCCGCGCGCCTCAAGACCGGCAATTCGGTGTTGCAGGATGCGGGCTTGCACGCGCCGGGGGGCACGATTGCGCGCAGCACGCTCGACTCAATGGATCGCGACCGCTCAGTCATCGCCTATGGATCGATGCGTTTCACGGCCGCGCAATGGACGATCGAAGCGATGCTCGGCTGGAGCGAGTATGAAAAGCATCGCGACTTCGTGATTGTCTCGCGTGGCGCAACCGCCAACATCGCCGAGGAATATCGGCGCAACCGCGCCAATGGCGCGCTGGGTTTCGTCTATCGTGAACGCGCAGGACAAGTGGCCCGTCTCGCCTGCCAGGAATGGACGCGGCCCGCATCGCTCGGCACGCTGGCACCAGTGGCGGTTGCGGGGATCGCGACCGACGATCAGTTGGTGTTTCCCGGCGGAAAAGTCTCGCGCTGCCGCGGGCAACTCGAATGGGAGGCAGGTGAAAAAACGTTCTTATCCCTGTCCGCCGAGCATCAAAAGATCCGCAACCTTTTTTCCACGCTTGACGGCGTGCTCAATTCGCGTGCCGATGTCACCAATCTTGATCGCTTGCGCAGCCGCATTTTGCCGCTGCCGCCGAAGCCCGATGCGCTCGAGGACACGCCGGTTTTTTCGCTGGGCAAATTGTCGCGCGCGAGTCTGGCGTTGGAGCACATTGTCACACCTTCGTTGGCCGCACGTTTCAACTATGCGTTCACTGATAGCACCACCGAATACGCGGTGTTTCGCGGCAACATGATTCCGTATTTGCCGCGCCATCAGACCAGCATCGGTGGCACCTGGACCTATGCGGCCAGGAGTTATGTGAGCGCGCAAGCGGTACACCGCTCAGTTCGGTTCACCGATGAAGGCAATCAAACCAAACTCGAGGCGGGTTGGGACATGCAAGTGCGCGGCTATTTGGAATTTGATCGCAAGCATTGGTCGCTGGAGGCGTATGCACTCAATCTCTTGAAGAAGAATGCGTCGGATGTGTTTGGGGTGATTGTCAATTACCGGTTTTGAGTGTTTGGCCGAAGGCCACATGCGGGTATGCTTGAGTGGTGATGCACGGGTGGTCGTAGCTTGCGGCAGCTTCTCATCCTCCGCCTTCTGCTACGCTTCAAGTGTGCCCTTGTCCCGAGGGAGAAGGAACTTGATCGGAGTCACAATGACGGCACGCGCAATTTCAATCAAATGCTGAAACGCCTGCGTGCCTTTCTGCGCTCCGCACCCATCATCGTCGGCATGGCAACGCTGCTGTTGTTCGCCGCACTAAGCGCGTGGGATGGCTGGCGATTGCTGGAATTCAAGGGCTACGATCTGTTGATGGCGAACACCGCGCCGGGGCGTTCGGCGCTGCCGATCACTATCGTCGGTATCGATGAGCCCTCATTCGCCCAAATAGGCAAGCAGTTTCCCTGGCCAAGACGCATTCACGCGGATCTTCTCGATCAACTCAATCGCGCTGGTGCAATGGTGGTGGCGTTCGACTTGATTTTTTCCGAACCGCAAAATGACGAAGACGACGGGCGTTTTGCGGAGGCGATCGCAAAATACGGAAATGTCGTGTTGTCGGCGCACATGGCGATTCAGGAAACGCAATACGCCCGGCAATGGACGCGTGTTGAGCCACTGCCGATTTTCAAACGTGCCGGCGCCGCAAACGGATTCGCGGATATTCCAAGGGACATCGATGGCGTGCTGCGCCGAATGCCCGAAGGCCAGGACGTCTTCTGGCGTGAGATTGTCCGCCGCGCCAGCCTGTTGCGACCAGGGCTGTTGACGGAACCGCCATCCCTCGAAGGCAAAATGATCGGCTACCTCGGGCCGGATCGCCCCGAGCGTACCTATCCATACGTTCACTACTATCAAGCGTTGCATGCCGACACCGATCTGCCGCCGGACGCATTTCGCGATCAAATCGTGATTGTCGGACGCTATGTGCAAGCGGCGATGGAAACCGGCGGTGGCGAAGACAGCCACGCGACACCGTTCACCGCTGCGACCGGTTTTGTGACGCCGGGCGTGGAAATTCACGCCAACGCGCTGGAGAGTGCACTCTCGGGCCGAAGCATCACGCCGCTCGGCTGGCATTGGAATCTTGCGCTGTTGATCATTGCGATTGGCACCAGTGCCACGCTGATGCGGCGCTGGCGGCCATTTGTCAGCGCGGGGCTTGGCATTGCACTGCTTTCGGTGATCGCCGTCGGCGACTGGTGGTTGTTTAGCAATCACAATTTATGGCCTCCCGTGCTCGCGGCCATGTTCAGTGTCGTCACGGTCTACGCGGGCCTGGGAGGCCACGCCTATTTTTCCGAACAGCGTCAGCGCCGCGAAACGCGCCGTGCGTTCTCACTCTATTTGGCACCGGAAGTGGTCGACGAAATCATGGCGCATCCGGAGAAACTGAAACTCGGCGGCGAGCGCCGCGAGATCACGCTGCTGTTCACCGACTTGAAGGGCTTCACCAACATTGCCGAGCAGCTCGGCCCGGAACAAGTGGCGCAATTGCTGAACGAACATTTCTCGCGCGCGACCACCATCATCAAGCAACATGGCGGCACGGTGAATCGTTTCATCGGCGATTCGATCATGGCGATCTGGGGCGCGCCGCTGGCCGATGAAAAACACGCGCTCAACGCCTGCCTCGCCGCGCGCAACATGCAACTCGACATGGCTAAACTGCGCGAGGATTTTTCGCAACGCGGCTTGCCGCCGATCTTCATGCGCGTTGGCATCCATACCGGGCCGGCCATCGTTGGCAATCTCGGTGCCGCCGATCGATTTGACTACACCGCGATTGGCGACAGCGTGAATCTCGCCTCGCGTCTCGAGGGCGTGAACAAGGCGTATGGCACGGAAATTCTGATCAGCAACAAGACTGCGAATTTACTGGAGGATGCACTGCCGTTGCGGCAGGTGGATCGCGTGATTGTCAAAGGCAAGACCGAGGCGGTCGACATTTTTACGTTCTCCGCAGACGCAACGCTTAACCAATGGACCACCGATGCCTTGCGAGCGTACTGGGCGCAGCGATGGGACGACAGCGAGGCGATTTGGCGAAAATTGCTGGCAGCGCACCCCGAGGACAAGATCGCTTCGATCTATCTTGAGCGCATTGCCGCGATCCGGGAACTGCCGCCGGCGACCGATTGGGAGTGTGCCGTGGCGCTCGACAAACTGTAGCTATTTCCCCGCTCTCAACAAAACTCGCTGTCATTCTCGCGTCCCACAGGGACTTCCTTTGGTCGCAGCGGGAATCCAATCTTCGTTGGACTAATTCGATTTCCATTTCATTAAGGCAGTAATTATTGTCATTCCCGCGAAAGCGGGAATCCATGTTTGGCAGAGTAGAAAATGGATTCCCGCTTTCGCGGG
>JANLQC010000682.1:0-2439 GCA_031367575.1 Betaproteobacteria bacterium
ACCAGATGCGCGATCTCCTCGGCAAAGTCGCATCACCGGCGGTGGCCGCGCAACTACTCAGGCAAAAAGTCGAGTTGGGCGGTGAGGAACGTCTCGTGACGGTGATGTTTGCCGATATCCGCAATTTCACGGAATTGTGCGAAATACTTTCACCGCAGGAAAGTCTGGAATTGCTGAACCGTTATCTGGCCCGCATCAGCGGCGTGATTGAAAAATATGATGGTGTTATTGACAAATATACCGGCGACGGCGTCATGGCGCTGTTTGGTGCGCCGATCGGACGCGCCGATGACGCCCAGCGGGCGCTATTCGCCGCGCTCGAGATTGACCGCGAAATCGTCAACCTGGGACGTGAACTGGCCGACGAAAATCTGCCTTTTCCCCAGGTGGGTATCGGCATCAACACCTCGAAGGTTATCGCCGGAAATATCGGCACCGCATCACGCTTGAATTACACGGTGCTTGGTGATGGTGTCAATCTCGCCGCGCGACTGGAGAGTTTGACCAAACGTTATCAGGTGCCGCTGGTGGTGGGAGAAGATGCGAAGAAGCTCGTGCATAGCCTCGTCTATCGGGAATTGGACAAGGTGCGCGTCAAAGGCAAGAAAGTGCCGGTGCGCATCTTCCAGCCGCTTGGCCGCATTGGTGAAGTCGACAGTGCGGTCCTGCTGCGCCTGGCCGAATATCACGCCGCCATTGAAGCTTATCGAAATCGCGATTGGCAAACGGCGAAGGCGGCGATGGAGGCACTCAGGGAAGTGCCAACCTACCGGTGCATTTGCGACCTCTATCTTGGATACATCCGCCAGTTTGAAAATGCGCCGCCGGACAGGGATTGGGATGGGTCGTTCACCCTTTATGAAAAATAGCCAAATTGCATCAGGCTTCGCTTGGGTCAGGATCCTCGGCATGCGCGGATGTCCGGGCCACCTTCCACCGCGCCACCGCGTCGGCGGATGCCTGCGCCGGGACGCGAGGCGTTGACACCACAACGTCAATATTTTGCGCGCGATGCACCAACGCGCGATCCATCAACACCAGTGCCAGCATCGCTTCGGCAATCGGTGTGGCGCGAATCCCGACGCATGGGTCATGCCGCCCGTGGGTGTTGATCACCACTGGATTGCCCGCCTTGTCGATGGTCCGCCGGTCCAGCCGGATCGATGATGTCGGCTTGATCGCAATCGACACCGTCACCTCCTGCCCGGTCGAAATTCCACCGAGCACACCGCCCGCGTTATTGGTCAAAAACCCCTCTGGCGTCATTTCATCCGATGTGGTTCCGAGTTGTTCAATGCATGAAAATCCCGCGCCGATTTCAACACCCTTGACCGCATTGATGCCCATCATCGCGTGCGCAATGGCGGCGTCGAGCCGGTCATAAATCGGGTCACCCCACCCGACCGGCACGCCACTTGCCACCACATTCACCCGCGCGCCACAGCTTTCACCCGATTTGCGCAACTTGTCCATGTATGTTTCAAGTTCGGCAACGATATCCGCGTTCGGCGCGAAAAACGGGTTGTCATGCACCACGTCCCACGACCTGAAAGGAATCGGATTCGCGCCCAACTGTGCAAGATAGCCACGAATCAGCACGCCATATTTTTCCGCGAGCCACTTTTTGGCAATCGCACCCGCCGCCACGGTCGGTGCCGTCAAGCGCGCGGAGGAGCGCCCGCCACCACGATGATCACGAATGCCGTACTTCTGCAAATAGGTGTAATCGGCGTGGCCGGGTCTAAAACTTTCGGCGATGTTGCCGTAATCCTTGCTGCGCTGGTCCTCGTTCTCGATCAGCAACGCAATCGGCGAACCGGTGGTTTTTCCCTCGAACACACCCGAGAGAATTTGCACCTTGTCGTCCTCGCGACGCTGCGTCACATGGCGCGAGGTGCCGGGCTTTCTGCGATCCAGATCCGGCTGAATATCGTCAGTCGACAACAGCATGCCGGGCGGACATCCATCGATCACGCAGCCGATGGCCGGACCGTGCGATTCGCCGAAATTGGTGACGGTAAAAAGCGTGCCGAGAGTGCTGCCGGACATGGGAATTGGGGAGGGAGTTGACGAGCGACGAGTCTATCATGGGGCATTCAAACGGCGCTTCTTTCGCAACCCGTCGCAGCGCTGCGGGTTGTCGCGCATCGCCCGCATGCCGCCACAAAACTCCTTTACGGCTGCGCCCCGCCGCGCCTTTTTGGCCGGAAACCCGCGCCAGTGCTAGTGTTTCCCGGTCGCCGCCCTGCCGCCACGATCAACCTTGCGCATTTATGCGCGAGACAATCACACGATTCACAAACCGTTAAGGCGGACAATTCGTCAAGCGCATCTCGGCTAGAATAGCGCAGCAATTTGGGTGGATGCCAGCGCGGATTTTTCAGACAATAACGATCACGTCATCCACTGAAATCGTCGTGCCGCCATTGGCGCAAACAA
>JANLQC010000687.1:0-6562 GCA_031367575.1 Betaproteobacteria bacterium
GCGGCGCGGATGCCGTGAATCAGCGCGCGGTAGTTGAGCACCGGCAAATCGAACCCGCCGCCGTTCCACGACACCAGTTGCGGGGTGTAGCGCTCGATGCCGTCGAAGAATCGTTGTATCAGCACCGCTTCTTGATCGTCGGGTTTGCCGATTGACCACGCTTTCAATCCCTCGTCGGTGCGCAACACGCACGAAATGGCGGCAACGCGGTGCAGGTGATGTTGCAGGAAATCGCTGCCGCCGGTGGCCTGGCGGCGACGCTGGAACGCCAGTTCCGCGACTGCCGCATCGCTCATCGCGGCGTCGATGCCGTTCAGTTTCCGCAATCCGCCAACGTCAGGAATGGTTTCAATATCAAATACGAGGATGGGTATCACCGCATTACCTCCCGGGAAACCACAACGGCAGCCACGATGATGACAGACCTTCGCGCTGGGCTTCCTTCATGGTCCATCGCCCACGTCCATCGCGAATATACCAGCCGCGCGGCGCACGCTGGATCCAGCGCGCACCAAACACAAATTGCAATCGTGTTTCCCAAACGGGCCGCCCGTTGGCGCGGACAATTTCCCGGTACATGGTTTCGCGATCCTTGTTTTCCTCGAGCACCAGCCGCAACATTTTTTCGCGAATATCGGCCGCGATCATGCCTGCATCGCGCACCGCGACCATGCCGTCTTCGGTAAGACCGATCGCACCCGATTGGTAATGCGGGCTGAATTCCTCATGGCGATTGGCCAGATTCTGGCGAATGATCAGCACCGAGGCCGAGCGCACGTTGAACTCAATTTCCGGCGCGGCCACATTGCCGCCAAACCCCGCGCAGGCGCTCAGCAGCAGCGCGCTGGCCAGCAGCATCGGCAAGTAACAACGGCGCGCCGTGGATGCGCTCATGGTCGCGGCGGCAACGGCGTTGGGGATGGTGATGACGGCGCAGGACGCGCCGACCGGGTCTCACTTTGCGGCGCACCACCGCCATTCGCCGGTGCAGCGGGAATGATGTCGTCAAGCACTTTGTCGGCGGCTTTTTCAGCCGCTTTCGCCGGAAAAAAACTGATGGTATTGCAGCCGGCCAGACCGAGCAGCGCGCACAGTATCGGTGCCGTCGACCGCATCTTTTTGATTTTCATGGCCACTATTTTAACGTTGTATTCCAACCGCAAAAAAATTTGCCGCCGTTTAAACTCCGAGTAACCTCCGATTAGCCACCGCTAAGCCACCGCTAAGCCACCGATCACGCGGGAAAGACACCGGTTGAAAGGTAACGGTCGCCGCGGTCGCAAACCACATGCACCACCACCGCGTTCTCGCATTCGCGCGCGACTTGAATCGCCGCCGCCAGACCGCCGCCGGATGAAATGCCGGCAAAGATTCCCTCCTCGCGCGCGAGCCGCCGCGTCATTTCCTCGCTCTCATTCTGCGTGACTTCGATGATCCGATCGACCCGCGGGCGCTCAAATATTTTCGGCAAATACGCCTCCGGCCATTTGCGAATGCCCGGCACGCTGGATCCATCGGCCGGATGCACGCCGATAATCCGGATCGCCGGATTTTTTTCTTTGAGGAATCTTGATACGCCCATGATGGTGCCGGTGGTGCCCATGGTCGCGACAAAATGGGTTATTTTTCCGCCGGTGTCGCGCCAGATTTCCGGCCCGGTGCCACGGTAATGCGCGAGCGGATTGTCCGGATTTGCAAATTGATCAAGGATGTGCCCGGCGCGCTCAAGTTTGATTTGTTCGGCGGTGTCACGGGCACCTTCCATGCCGATCGCTTTCGGCGTCAGCACCAATTCCGCACCGAACGCGCGCATTGTCTGGCGGCGCTCGATACTTAAATGATCAGGCATCACCAACACCATTTTGTAGCCCTTGATCGCCGCCGCCATCGCCAGCGCAATGCCGGTGTTGCCGCTGGTGGCCTCGATCAAGGTGTGGCCGGGCCGAATCTCGCCGCGCGCCTCGGCACCGTTGATCATCGAAATCGCCGGCCGATCCTTCACCGAACCGGCCGGATTGTTGCCCTCGAGCTTGGAAAATATCGTGTTCGAGGCATCGATGCCATCGCGCGCAGGGATGCGTTGCAGCCGGGCAAGCGGGGTATTGCCAATGAATGATTCGATGGTGCTCATCCGGATTTGACCAGCGAAGTTTTGGAAAGCGAATCGGCAAGGATCGCGATAAAGTCTTTGACGTAGCCGCGCAAATAGGTTCCCTTGCGATAGGCGAGTTTGGTCACGCGTTCCGGAAACAATTTGCTGCCATCCAGCGCCGCCAGATCCTGATCGCGATCCGCATCGAACGCGACACCGGCAATGATGCCCACGCCGAGGCCGTGGCGGACATAGGTTTTGATCACGTCAGTGTCAATTGCGGTCAGCACAACATTGATCGGCACATTGGCTTGTGCAAACGTTTCATCGAGCGCGCTTCGGCCGGTGAAAGCGGCGTCATACGTGACCAGCGGATAGGCTGCAATTCGCGCCAGGGTCAATTTTTTTACGCGCGCAAGAGGATGATCTTTTGGCACCACCACGCAATGATGCCAGCGGTACAGAGGCTCGGTAATGAGTTCGGGAAAACGATCCAGCGTTTCGGTCGCAACGGCGATATCGGCCTCGCCATGGATGACACCGTTGGCCAGATCACGCGGGCTGCCTTGACGAATCGATAGCCGCACATCGGGATATTTGGCGGTAAACAGTTTGATTGCCGGCGGCAGGATGTAGCGCGCCTGCATGTGAGTGGCCGCGATGACAAAGGTGCCGTGCTCGGCGCGGGTAAATTCCAGCCCGACACGTTTCAGGTTTTCAACTTCAGCCCACAGGCGCTCGGCGATTTCCACCACCCGCTCGCCGGCCGGCGTCAGTGCGGTGAGGCGTTTGCCCTGCCGCACAAACACGTCGACGCCCAATTCGCTTTCCAGCTCACGCACCTGGCGCGAGACGCCCGGCTGCGAGGTGTGCAACGCTTCGGCGGCGGCGGAAAGATTCAGTTTGCGGCGCGCGATTTCGCGCACATAGCGGACTTGCTGCAGGTTCATGCGGGATTGTGCGGGGCGGTTGTCAGAAATCTATATAACCAAACTATGGTATTGGCTGACAATATACTCCATTTCGGCATAAACAGCGAGGCAATGGGGCGACACAGGACGTTCGGCATCCGGCAGAACGGGTGGAGCGCGGCGATACACAACATTTTTCACGCCGACGAAATGGGTATCGCTGCGCTCCACCCATCCTACAAAACTACAAAACGCCCGTTGTGGTACGCCGTCTAATCCAGCTTCACATCCGCCTTCTTGACCGCCACACTCCAACGCGCCGTTTCGGCTTTGAGGAAAACTTCAAATTGCGCCGAATCGAGAAATGCCGGATCGGCACCTTGCGCCACCATGCGGGTTCGCACGTCATCGTTGGCAAGTGTCTTGCGAAAGGCATCGGTCAATTTCGCGGTCACGTCGGTCGGCAACGAGGCCGGTGCCAGTACGCCGTAGAACCCGACCACTTCAAAATCCTTCACGCCGGACTCCGCCATCGTCGGCACATCGGGAATCGCGCTATTGCGCTCGCGACCGGTCATCGCCAGCGCGCGCACCTTGCCGGCCTTGAGATATTGCCCGACCTGCGGAATCGATTCCGCCATGAACTGTACCTGCCCACCGAGCAAATCAGTGAATGCCGGTGCCGTGCCTTTGTAGGGCACATGCACCATTTGAATTCCGGTGGCAGTCTGCAACATCTCCGGTACCAAATGCGAAATGCCGCCATTGCCGGCAGAACCGTAATTCACCTTGCCGGGATTTTTTTTCGCGTACTCGACAAATTCCTTGAACGTCTTTGCCGGCACGTCATTGTTTATCACCAGTGCCAGCGGCTGTTGCGCGGTGCGGGCAATCGGCGTGAAATCGCGCAGCGTCTGGTAAATATTTTTGGTATAGACAAATGGATTGATCACCATCGTGCCGGTGTTGGCCATCAACAGTGTGTAGCCGTCGGCGGGTGACTTGATGACTTCAAAGGCCCCAATCGAGCCGCCGGCACCCGGTTTGTAATCGATGATGACCGGCTGACCGAGATGCTTTTGCAACTGACCCACCAGCAGGCGCGCGTGCGTATCGAGCGGGCCGCCGGGTGGAAAGCCGACGATGATTTTGATGGGTTTATCCGGGAAAGCGGCCTGTGCGAGCGTGCAAATTGCCAATACCGTCATTGCCAGCCCGAGTCGAAAATATTTCATGAAGCACTCCAGATGATGAATTGGTACTTTGAAAGTCTAATACTGGCGCGGCGTTTGGAGCATTTAGTCCCCAAACGCCGCACCAGTGCTAGCGTTTTGCAAATGCCACTAACAATACATTCGCGTCGTGGTTACGCCAGTGCGGCCAACACCTCACCCAACACCGAGACAATTTGCCCGATCTGTTGTTCCTCAATGATCAACGCGGGTGAAAGCACGATATTGTCAGCGGCACTTCGTATCAGCACCCCCTTGTCATAGGTCTTGAGGAATGCTTCAAACGCGCGCGCACCCACGGCACCGGGACGCGATTCGAGCTCAATGGCCGCCACCATGCCATAGCTGCGGATATCGATGATGTGTTTGGTGCCTTTAAGCGAATGTACCGCCTTCGACAGCACCGGTGCCATGTTGCTGGCGCGCTCGAACAAGGCCTCGTCTTTGTAGAGTTGCAGGGTTGCGATGCCGGCCGCGCAGGCCAAAGGGTGCGCGGAATAGGTGTAACCGTGAAACAGCTCGACGGCACCCGGCGGGCCGGTCATGAACGCATCGTGAATTTCGCCCGAACACAGCACGCCGCCCATCGGCACCGCGCCCGACGTGATCCCCTTGGCGAAGCAAATCAGGTCGGGCTCAACACCAAAAACATCGGCCGCAAACGCACCTCCCATGCGGCCATACGCGGTAATGACTTCGTCGAATATCAGCAGGATGCCGTGCTTTCTGGTGATTTCGCGCAGGCGTTGCAAGTAACCTTTCGGCGGAAAAAGCACGCCGGTCGAACCCGCCATCGGCTCGACAATCACGGCGGCAATGGTTGACGCATCGTGCAGCGCGACCAACCGCTCCAACTCATCCGCAAGTTGTGCGCCCCATTCCGGCAAGCCCTGCGAATAGGCGTTTTCTTTCAAGTTGTGGGTGTGCTGCAAATGATCCACCCCGGCCAGCATGTGGCCGAACATCTTGCGATTGGCCACCATGCCGCCGACCGAAATGCCGCCAAATCCGACGCCGTGATAGCCGCGCTCGCGACCGATTAGCCGCGTGCGCGCACCCTCACCGCGCACCCGCTGCCAGGCGATGGCGATTTTCAAGGCGGTATCCACCGCCTCCGAACCGGAGTTGCAGAAGAACACATTCTTCATGTTGTTCGGCGCCAGGTCGATGATGCGGTTGGCCAGCTCGAAAGCGAGCGGATGGGCAAACTGGAACGGTGGACAGTAATCGAGTGTGGCCGCCTGCTTTTGAATCGCCTCGACAATCGGCTTGCGATTGTGCCCGGCATTGCAGCACCAGAGCCCGGCGAACCCATCCAGAATGGTTTTGCCGTCATCGGTCTGGTAGTACATGCCATCGGCACTCGCCAGCAGCCTCGGAGCGGCCTTGAAATGGCGATTGGACGTGAACGGCATCCAGTACGCGCCCAGTTGATCGGGATGCAGGTGAATTTGATCCGAAAGTATCGTCATGATTTTTTCCTTGCGGTGGAGAATGGCAAGTTTAGCAAGTCATGGCCGCGCGCGATGCGCCGTGGCTAGCGGGATTGCGGATAGTAGTCGCGGATGAGCCGTGTTTCCGAATTGTCTTTCGCATCAGCCGGCCTGGCCTCTGGCGCCTTCACCTCAAGTGGCCGATAGATCGCTTTCTGCCACTGCGTGTCGGGCGTCCGCTTCGACGCGCGCAACGATGCCGCAAGCGCCTGACTTTCCTTGACCTTCTCAATTGGCATAGATGCTTCAAGTTCTGTTTTTGCAACTTTTGCCAGTCGAATCGTTTCCGCCGTCTGCGGGGTTTCCGCTACTACCGCCGCACCCGCCGCAACATTTATCCACTTGAGCGCCTGAACGGCATCCGGTGCCACACCCGCCCCATCGCGATACATCTGACCAACGGAAAGTTGCGCCCATGGCACGCCTTGTTCCGCCGATTTTTCCATCCACTGTGCGGCTCGAACCAAATCTGGCTTGGCACCCGCGCCGTTGGCGAGCATTTTTGCCAATTGAAACTGCGCCGCCGCGTGCCCTTGAATGGCGGCTTTCTCGTAGAAATTCACGGCAGTTCGCAAATCGCGCGGTGCGCCCAGCCCCTCGACATACATTCTGCCGATCATCGCCTGCGACGCCGCGTCGCCTTGTTTCGCCAACTCCAGAAATTTGAGGAATGCGCCCCACTGGTCGTTGCGCAAATAAGCTTCCTCGCCCTCCGCAAAACTTGCCCAACTCACGCCGCTGACACCGAAACTCAATATGACGGATGCAACGGCGAGATACTTTCCAAACCTGAAAAAATTCCTGTCAACACACATTTCAATCTCCTGATGCGCC
>JANLQC010000010.1:0-7630 GCA_031367575.1 Betaproteobacteria bacterium
GGTGCCGCCGAAAAAATCCATCGACATCGATACCATGCTCGGAAAATGAAACGTGACACCCTTGCACGACACCGGCTCATGCAATACTTCGCGCGGCAGCGGACCGAAATTCTCGATCAGGAAACGATGGCCGCGCGGCGACAAAATGCCGCTGCAAATCTTGTGGCGCGGCAACTCCTTGCGCTCAAGAATGACCGTTTCCAGTCCGGCGTCCACCAGCCGCTTGGCAGTGGCGGCCGCCGCCAGACTGGCGCCGACGATGACAACATCAACGCTGCGCATCAATGGGCCTCGTCGCGTGCGTTGCCTGATGACACGGCTTGGCAAACCTCGGCCAGATGCACGACCGGTATGTCGGTAATTTTTTCAAGTGCCCGTCCATCTTGCCAATTTTCAACCACGATACGCGTAACCGTGCGTCCCTGCAGCAGCCAGCGCCCTTGTACGGCATCGTCTTCGACACTGGCGCGTCCGATTCGTTGCGACAAATTGCGCGCGGTCGCCGGAATCGCGATGCGCTGCAAATCCAGATTGAACGCGCAGCCGCATTCCGCGCGCAATGCCGCATAGTATTTCACGAGGCGCGCATAGTCTGAATGATAGGCACGCGGCTCGATGACGTATAGATCGTCTTTGCGCAAGCCCTGCCGTACCGCAGGCAACGCGCTGAGCACTTCGCCGATACCGACGATACTGACACCCGGCAACCAGTCGCGCAAATGTCTCAGCAACAGGCCATCGCTAACAATTATTTTTTCGCGTCGGCGCATTGGGGCAAGAAATCTTTCCATGCGCGTGGCGGGAATGTCTACGCCCGCTTCCAGTGCGAGGGAAATGTCCGTGCCGTCATCCGTGCCCGCATCACAGCCACCCAATAACTTGGAAATTTTCACCAATAGATCGGTGCAATTTATCAGTGCCGAATCCGGCACGAACAGGTTGGGCACGTTGGTTGCCGGTGCATGCGGGCGAAATGACGCTTCATGCATGCGCGCCTGCAATTCGGGAAGCGGCGCGGTCAAAGTACGGCGCAAATCCAGCATCATCGACGCCAACCCGATATTCTCCGGGCAGACCGGTTCGCAGGCCATGCACAGCGTGCAACTATCGATAGAGACCGCGATGTCATCGACACTGGCCCCATTTTGCATCGCCTTGGCGCGGCCATGCGGCGTCAGGCTGATATCGCGGGTGCGCCGCCACACGGGACACACCAGCAGGCACAGGCTGCAACCACTGCAATGGCTGTGGTCTTTCTTGGGCGGCGACAATTTTCTTGCGAGACCAAACATCAAAAGATCACCCCGCGAGTGAGAATCATTGCCGGGTCGGCATTCCTTTTCATCGCCAAATGCCGATCGACGATTTCGTCGCCAAACACGCGCCGGATATAACCTTTCATCATGCCGCCGAACCGATAATAGCTGCCGCCAACCTCGACGCCAACATCGTAAATCGCATTCTTGAACGATTGCAGGTAATCGCGGCTGTAGACTTTGTCTTCCATCATCGGCTCAAATTCGCAGCCGTAAGCCCAGCCTTCCGCGTCGGGCGGGATACAGGACATTTCGTAATGTGGCCGGTGATCCGCGCGCAGCTTGATGCCCACGCAGTAAAGCGTGTAGTGCGGAAAATATTTTCGGCAGACGGTATTGCCGCGTTCCACCGCGTGAACAAATTTTTCCACCGACGTCGCCACGTCCGGAATCACCATTTGTTTGCTGCCCCAGTGTTTCCAAACCGCGCGCGAAAACACCACAGTGCGGTCTTCCATCAGGCCATCCTGCACAAATTCGGGGCGGCGGAATTCGGGAAATACGTCGCGTTTTCGCTTCAGCAAATAGTGCGCCTCGCGAATTTTCCACGGGCGCAACGCATAGCGGCCCATCGTCAGGAGCGCAAAACCAAGTTCCCCGTAACCGCGCACCCGCGCTTGCCAATTTGCCTCAAACGCCGCTTCGCGCTCACTCGAATCAAATCCGACCAGCAGATTCACCGCGCAATCCATGATGGTCAAAATAGCGGAATAATCACTCGCGTCATTTCTGTCGATCAATTGCATGTCTTCAATGGCGGTTCGCAGCGACGCATAGTAAAAATAGCGCATCCGCAATGGCGTGTAGCGGCGTATTTTCAGCGTCGCCTCGGTGATCACGCCAAATTGTCCGTAGCCGAGAATCGCGCGCTGAAACAGTGCGGCGTTTTGCGCATCCGAACACTCGACGATTTCTCCGGTCGGGGTCACGACTTGCAATGCAATCGCCTGATCGGCGCTGCAACCGAGCCTCATTGAATTGACATCGATGCCGCCCACACCCAGCGTGCCACCGACGGAAGACGTCATGTTGAGCGGCGCCGAAAGATAATCCATCCCTTCCCGACGCAACTCTTCGGCCAGACTGTGCCAGAAGATCCCCCCTTCCGTGCGCACGGTCAGCGCGTGTGAATCGAACCCTAGCACGCGGCTCATGCCGGTCATGTCCAGCAACACACCGCCATACGCGACCGATTCACCCTCGGTCGTCAGCCCGCCGCCACGCACCGTGACGGGAACGGAAAATCTTTGTGCGGCCTTGAGCAGATCAGCAATTTGCGCCGCACTGCGCGCAATCACCAAGCCATGCGGCATGCCGTAGGCGGTGCCACCGGCGTCGGTTGCGAAGGTGCCGCATGACGCAATATCTTCGCGCAATTCAATGCCCGCTTCGCGAATTGCCCGCGCAAATGCCGTCCAATTTTCGCCGTGCCAGCGGGAGGCGTTGGTTTGCTGGCGTTTAATGCCGATCAAGGAATCGGCACCGACCGGACAAAAACCCAGCGCGCGAGGGTCGGATAGGGAAAGATTGTTTGCGGTAGCGGTCATTTTTTGCAGGAATTGCTGGGCACTCGGCATGATACAGGCATGCATGTCGGATTGACATTTTCGCGAGGCTGAATCGATTCCACGCCCGACGGTTCGGTGAATTTCAAGACCGCAAAGGTAGCGCAGGCAATTCCCCGAACTAAACCCTCGAATGAAAAACTACCCCACCTTCAACACCAGCTTCCCAAAATTCTCGCCCTTGAACAATTTCGCCAGCACTTCCGGAAATCGATCAATGCCCTCCTCGACGTGTTCCTTCGATACCAGCTTGCCTTCTTTCAGCCACTGGCCCATTTGCGTCGCGCCGTCCTTGAAGCGGGGCGCGTAATCGAATACCACGATGCCTTCCATGCGCGCGCGATTCACCAGCAGTGATAAATAGTTGGACGGCCCTTTGACGGGTGTGGTGTTGTTGTATTGCGAAATGGCCCCGCAAATCACGATGCGCGCGCGTAAATTGATCTTGGTCAAAACGATATCCAGAATCTCGCCGCCAACATTGTCAAAATAAACGTCGATGCCGTGCGGGCAGGCTTCCTTCAACCCGTTGCGCACCTCCTGATTTTTGTAGTCCACGCAGGCGTCAAAACCCAGTTCATTGACGGCGTAATCGCATTTTTCCTTGCCACCGGCGATACCCACCACCCGGCAGCCCTTGATCCTGGCTACCTGACCGACGGTAGCGCCCACCGCGCCCGTCGCGCCCGAAACGACGACTGTCTCCCCTGCCTTGGGCTGGCCGGACTCCAGAAGGCCGAAATAGGCGGTCATGCCGGGCAACCCCAACACGTTAAGATAGGTGGTAAGCGGTGCGAGCGCGGGATCAACTTTGGTGAACCCGCGGCCATCGGTGACGCAATGCGTTTGCAGGTTGATCATGCCGCAGACCTTGTCGCCGACCGCGAATTTCGGGTGGTTCGAGGCGATCACTTCACCGACCCCACCGGCGCGCATGACTTCGCCCAGACCGACCGGCGCGATGTAGGACTTGCCCTCGTTCATCCAGCCACGCATGGCAGGGTCGAGCGAGAGGAACAGTGTCCTGACTAAAATTTGGCCGTCTTCCAGTGCCGGAACCGGTTCATCGGTAAATGAAAAGTCACTTCGTTTTGCCTCTCCGACAGGGCGGGAAATCAATCGGACGACACGATTAAGGGTGGCCATGGGTGCAATTCCTCAATTCAGAAAAATAAAAAGCCGACGACGCGAAATCCGCGCCGTCGGCTCGTCGAAGCAAATAACCGGTTACTTCAGGTGTGCAGAGACCAGCTTGGTCATTTCAAACATCGAAACGACTTTCTTGCCACCGAACACGGCTTTGAGCTTTTCGTCGGCCTTGATCATGCGACGATTTACGGCGTCCTGCAGTTTGTTCTTCTTGATGTAGTCCCAGAGCTTCTTGGTGACTTCGGTACGCGGCATCGGTGCGGCACCGATGACTGCGCCGAGAACGCCACTGATGTTCATGGGCTTCATGAAGGCTGCATTCGGCTTGCGCTTGGCAGCGGGCTTCTTGGGAGCGGCAGCTTTCTTGGCTGCGGGCTTCTTGGCAGCGGGCTTTTTAGCAGCGGGTTTTTTCGCTGCGGGTTTCTTTGCGGCGGGTTTCTTTGCCGCGGGTTTCTTGGCGGCCGGTTTTTTGGCAGCCGGTTTCTTTGCAGCGGGTTTCTTTGCAGCCATGTAAATCCTCCAGTCTGTTGTCGGAAATTCCCAAACACTTGCGGCGGAGCGTCCCTGTCTCAGAGAGTGAATCCGACCACAGGCCAAATATAACGCATTATTTGCAAGAATGTGCAATCACCCGTTGTAAGTGTGCAACGTGATCATCATGCGGAAATTTCGCGTGGCTCACGGGGAAGGATTATGATTGCAGGTTTTCAAATTCAGCATGCATACGCCTACCTTACTCACCGCGCTCAATTTTCATACGCCGCATGACGCTGATGAACGCAGGCATCGCGAAAAAATAATCGCGTTTGTTGAACGCAATTTTCAACGGTGGTGGCAGCGTTCCACACTCGACGGGCACATCACCGCATCCGCGTGGGTGGTAAATTTATCGAACACCCACGCGCTGTTATTGCATCACGCCAAATTGAATCTGTGGGTGCAGCCCGGCGGCCATCTCGACGACACCGACGCATCGCCTGAATCCGGCGCGCTGCGCGAAGCGACGGAAGAAACGGCACTGAGTTCGTTGCAACTTGTCGAAAAAAATATATTTGATGTCGATGTGCATGCCATTCCCGCCCGTGGCGCGGACCCGGCGCATTTGCATTACGACCTTCGTTACCTCATCATTTCACCTGACAGTGCCGTAACGATTTCAGAGGAATCGCTCGGCGCGCGCTGGATTGCCCTCGAACAACTCGCGCAACCCCCGTTTGAACGCAGCATTTCGCGCATGGCTGAAAAAACACTTAACCGAGAGTTCAAATGACCGATACCCCCCCGATGCCTGCTTTGGCCGACCTGCGCCGCGACTACAAACTCGCGGCACTGAGCGAAACGGAAGTCGCCGCCACGCCGCTCGCGCAGTTCGACAAATGGTTCAAGGAAGCACTCAACGCGGCATTGCCGGAACCCAACGCGATGACACTCGCCACCTGTGATTCGCAGGCGCGGCCGTCGGCGCGCGTGGTCCTGATCAAAGGTTATGACGAGCGCGGCTTCGTGTTTTTTACCAATTACGAAAGCCACAAGGGTCAGGATCTGACGGCCAACAATCGCGCAGCGCTGCTGTTTTTCTGGCCGGAACTCGAGCGGCAAATCCGCATTCAGGGGCGGGTCGAAAAAATCAGTGCGGCGATGTCCGATGATTACTACCGCGCGCGACCGCTGGCGAGCCGCATTGGTGCCTGGGCTTCGCCACAGAGTCAGGTGTTGCCCTCACGCACCGCGCTGGAGTCAAGGGTGGCCGCGTTTGAGGCGGAATACGGCGAGAATCCGCCGCGTCCGGCGCATTGGGGCGGATACCGGGTGGCACCGCAAGTGCTGGAGTTTTGGCAGGGTCGCGGCGACCGGCTGCATGACCGAATCCAGTACCGGCTCAATAACGGCAAATGGAACATCGAGCGCCTGGCCCCCTGAGCCGGCGTTTTTTGACGACTATTTTTTGTAGTATTCCGGCAGTGCTTTCAAAAAATCCGGAATATTCGGGTTGGCCAGCAGGCGCGGGAAATATTGCAAATCCTCAGGCACCGTGAGTGGTGCCAGATCGGTCTTCTCAAAGGGCAGGCCGAAACGGCAAGACAGCATGCGGCGGGCATCATCGGCACCGGCGGGATCGCCCGGACCGGGCTCGTTGCAGCGCGCCAGATCCTTCGCAATCTGTTCCCGGGTTACAACGCGCGCCGTATAGGCGGCATCGAATTGCAATGCTTCCTGGAGTCTCCGGCGCGTCTCCACCACGCTAACGTAAGGCATGCCAATGCCCGGGCAGTCCGGCACAATCGACTTGCGACGCCCGCCCTTGAATACCACTGTCTCCTCGATGCCCTCGGGCCGCGCGCGCGCCGCCGACAGCTGCGTCGTATCTCCATATAACGCTTCGCCGCGTACCATAACCAGCCGGATATTTTGCTCCGTCGCGGCGATAATATTGCGGTAGCTGTCCGCCTCGCGATCATCTACCACCAGAAGATCGGCAAGAAAACCGGGGCCGATCTGCCCCAGTTTCTGTTGCCAACGAAGTGCGCGCGCGGGATTGCGGGTCACCATCTCAACCAACTCGCGATCGCCAAAAAGGGAATTGAGCTGGCGGCGATTGACGTGATCAGCCACTTTCAATTCGCCGAGTACCGACTTGCTTCCCGACGGACCCCAATCCGGGGCGAGACTGATCAGAACGCCGGCTTCTCGGGCGACGCGAACATTCGCGGTTTTTCCGTACAGCAGGAAATTCGACAGCGGCGACCAGACGAGTTTGGCACCCGCATCGGCCATCTCCTTCAGTTGCGCGTCGGTCAGTCCCACCCCGTGTATGACGACCAAATTGGAACCCAGCAGGCCTCCCGCCTTTAAATAACGAAACTCATCCGCCATGCGTGATGAGGTGCCCTCGGCGAGGTGAACGATGATCGTGCCGCGTTCGAAATCATCGCGCATTTTTTTCCACTCCGTGACATCGCGACCGATATCGACATGGGAATATGCCTGAATGCCTGCGACCGACGTGGTTTCGATGTTTCGCGCCAGACATTCCGATCTGGCGTAAGGCCGGTAATAGCGTCCGCCATACAACACCGATGCGGTCACGAACCGGTACGAATTGCCACCGCCCTGCAGGGTGGTGGTGCCACCCGCAAGCGCCATGTACTCGCCATAACGTCCGACGTCCATGCCGAGGTTGAAGTACTCGGCATTGTTAAGAATAATGTTGGGATCCCAGGTTCGCCTGATTTGGTCACGGTCGTAATAGCGCCACTCATAACGATCCTGGAACTTTCGCGTAATCGGCATGAGCGGATAAAGGGCATATTCCGGGTGATTGTGCATATCAATCAGACCCGGGTAAATAACGCCGCCGGTGTCCACCGCTCTCGCGCCCGCAGCACCCGACGGCACGGCTTCCCCCGCCCGCACAATCGCCTCAATGATGCCGCCACGAATCCACAAGCGCGCGCCGGTCAGCACCTCACCCGCATCGTTCATCGTCACTATTTTTCCCGCGAGCAACATGCCGGGATCGGTGCCCAAAGCGACGGCACCAATGCCAGCCGGATTGGTGGTCGGAATGGAATTTGATTCGACTACCGGTGCTGGTAACGG
>JANLQC010000022.1:0-2465 GCA_031367575.1 Betaproteobacteria bacterium
TCCTTCTCCTTCTCCTTCTCCTCATCATCGAACAGAAACAGACTCTTTGATTGATACATGCTGAGCAACATTTCCGGCGGAATCGGATCGGGCTTTGAATAATCGTCAATGTAAATATCGAGCTTGTCCATCTGCTCGAACTGGTAATGCGGATTGGTAAAGAGTTTTTTCATCGCCTGATTGCGCAATCCCGGATCGACTTCCTTTGCCATGAATCCGGTGAAATCGGATTCGTGAGTGAGGCTATCGATTGACGGCAATTCCGGCTTGGCGGGCGGGCGGCTTTCGGCATCCACTTCCGCAGGCGCGATCGGCTCTGGACGCGGCGTTTCAGGCATTTTTGCCTCAAGCGGCGCACCAGTGCTGGTGTTTATCTTTTCAAGTGGCGCGCCTGGCGCATCGGCAACGCGTTCCGCTGCGCCAGACACGGCAGCCGTTTTATGCATCGACCAGCGCGAAAAAAAAGGCAGATCGTCCGGCTTCACGGGGTCACTCACGATAGTCCGCCTTTGTAGTGTCCATCCTTGCTCTCGAACGATTTTGGCCGGATCCGTTCTTTCTTCATCGGCGGCTGGTAATTGGCCTCAACCCACGCCACCAGTTCCGAATAAATATCCTCGGGAATCGGCACGCTATCCACTTTTTCCTGCGCATCCATCCAGCGCGCCGCCTCGTTATAGGAGAGCGTCAGCAAATGCGGGATTGCCTCGGTGTCGTTTTCATTCATCCGCCACATGACAAACACGCGCGGCTCGGGCGAGGTGATATTGAGGTAATAGCCTTCGCCTTCATCATTGAAGATCACCAGCGAATAACCGGGGTGGATTATTTGCAACAAGCCTTCGCGCTCGATCAACACGCGCGGCGCACTTTGACTGCGATCATCTGGCAACACGCCCGCCAATTGCCACTTCTCGCGTTGCCAGCGATTGTCGATGGCGATTTTTTCCATGACCACACAAACGGGAAAGCTTGGTTTTTCCATGCCTCGAATGTTACACGCCAAATTGCGACACGATTAAGCGTTATGCTTGCAACCAACCAATGCGCATTTCACCATGACCCAACGCGACACCGCCATCCCCATCATTCCCATCGCCGAACTGCGCAGCCTGCGCATGCCCGCGCTCGCACCGCGCCCCGCAGGCCAGCCGCTCGCCGACACGCGCGGCCGCCAAATTCGCGATCTGCGAATCTCGGTGACGGATCGCTGCAACTTCCGTTGCACTTATTGCATGCCGAAAGAAGTGTTCGACGCCGACTATGCATTCCTGCCGCACGCTGAAATCCTGACGTTTGAGGAAATGGTTCGTGTCGCGAAAATCGCCCACGGTCTCGGCGTCGAAAAAATTCGCCTGACCGGTGGCGAGCCGCTATTGCGAAAAGGCATCGAGCGATTGATCGCGATGCTGGTGGAGGCGCTGCCCGGCATCGATATCGCGCTCACCACCAATGGATCCGCACTAAAAGCCAAGGCGCGTGCATTGCGCGAGGCCGGATTAAAACGCATCACGGTGAGCCTGGATTCGCTGAATGAACACACTTTTCGGGCGATGAACGATGTCGATTTTCCGGTGGCGAAAGTGCTTGAAGCAATCGACGCGGCGGCTGAAGCGGGCTTGGGCCCGGTGAAAATCAACATGGTGGTGAAACGCGGTGTGAATGATCACGAGATCATTGATGTCGCACGCCATTTTCGCGGCACACCGCATATCGTGCGCTTCATCGAATTCATGGATGTCGGGGCCACCAACGGCTGGCGCATGGACGACGTGATTCCGTCGGCTGAAGTGGTGCGCCGGATCAGCGCGGAATTTCCGTTGGTGGTGGCGGACGCAAACTATCAGGGCGAGGTGGCCGAGCGTTGGCGATATGCCGACGGCGCGGGGGAAATAGGCGTAATCTCAAGCGTGACCGAAGCGTTTTGCGGGACCTGTACGCGGGCGAGGCGTTCCACGGATGGGCAGATTTTTACGTGCCTGTTTGCGGAAAAGGGTTACGACTTGAAACGGCTGTTGCGTAGCGATGTTGGCGACGATGTAATTCGCGATTCATTGGCGGCGATCTGGCAAATTCGGGCGGATCGGTATTCAGAGATTCGCACGAGCGAGACCGCGAAGGCGCGGAAGGTTGAGATGAGTTTTATTGGGGGATAATCATTTCAATCTGCATGGACTGATGGGAGGCAGGGTGAAATTTCAAATTGAATATGAGCAAGAAGTCGATGGTCGGTGGATCGCCGAGGTTCTGGAACTGCCCGGTATCCTATGCTACGGTGCCTCGGCTGACGATGCCATGAGCAAGGCGGAAACGCTCGCCCTGCGCGCATTGGCAGAACAATTGGAATTGGGCGAGCGGAGGCCCGTTGAAATCAGTATTAGCTTTGCCAAGGCCGCATGACGGCGTGGCCGTCGATCAAGTGAACGCGTTTGCTGGCGGCGTTGTTGCGAACGGGTTTGCATGTC
>JANLQC010000060.1:0-3304 GCA_031367575.1 Betaproteobacteria bacterium
GCGATTTGGAGTGAGCTCAAGAGCGGCGCGGATATCCGGTCGATGCGACGCAATTTGCAGCGTGAGCACGTAAAACGTATCGCCAATGTTTTGTTACGGCCCAATATTCGCACGCCCGCCGACGCAGGTAGTCTGCAACGTGAAAACGCGGTGCAACTTGCCGCGCAGATTCGCGGCGCGCTTGCGTCAGGGAAACCGCTCAGCAAGGAAGCCAAGGCGCATCTCGCCGACGCGCTCAACACCTTAACGGAGGCATTGAAGGCACCATTGCAGCGCGCGGGCGTTTAGTCACGCCCCCGGATCTCGTCCAATCTTTTCTACAACACACGCCTCAAAACTTCAGCTGCAAAATCCGCGGACAATGGTCGCTGACTTCCATCAGTTGCCCGGGTGGCACACGCACCGCCAGTTTGCGCGAGGCGATGGTGCCGGGATTCAGTTTCTTCAACGCATCGCTGATGACGGCGTGATCGAGGCCGACGAAACCGCTGCAACCGCCCTCTTTTGTCGACAGTGGCACCTGATGCAACGCGACTGGCACGCCATCGGCAATCTCGGGCCAGAGATATTTGGTCGCAACTTTTCCGCTCGCGTCTTTTTTGTTTACGCCGGCCGGATTGCTGCCATCGGCCCGCACCTGATCATTGGCAATATTCAGCGCGAGCTCTTCATCGATGAGCCGGTTGAAGTCCCCCAACCAGACAAAGCGCGGCGTATTCAGTGCCACTGCTTCCAGCCAATCTTCCAGTATCGGCACCTGACGGTTGAGCACTTCGCAGTTGGGATGCGCATCATTAACCAGCCGGCCCGGATAGCGATCCGTGCTGATCGCGTTCGCGCAGCCGGCCTTCAAATGCACATTCATGAACGTCACCGGCCCGCCATTGATCGTCAACTCCAGCGCGAGGCCGGGGCGGACACGGCGGAACGCGGCGGGATCATTTACCGGGTCCTTAATGGCAAGCGCATCATGCGTCGCACACTGGCCGGGACGCGCGCTGAGCGATTTGTCCCACGCAAAACCGAGCGTTTGAAACGCATCGTGCGCGGCCATGCAGACATCAAACTTGTTGGCGAACTTGCCGAGTACCGAGACCACGGTATCTTTTGATTTCACTTCCTGAAACGCGATCACGCGGATGTGCTGGTGCTCGATCAGGTTTTCGACGGTCGCGCGAAGTCCCGCGAGCTTGCCCGCGTAGGCGGCCTCGTTGCGCAATAGCGCCGGATCGCGTGGCGGCGCACCGCGCGTGGGGGCATCGCTGTATCGATAGGCATTGCACGGGGCCATCATCATTGATGCGGACCTGCCACCGGCGGCGGTGATGGTCGCGGCCTGACAAGCATCGGCGCGCGCCTGCTCTTCGACCGTTGGCGCATCGGCACCGCGCAGCGTGCGCGGACGCGTGTCGCACCAGTTCACGGACGGTGCGCTGCAAATTTCCAGATGCTTTTTGAAGTCGCCCGCCGTTCCCGCCCATGCCATGTTGAACGACGCGATGCCGATCGATGCGGGCATCTGAACGGTACGCGGCACTGGTTCGGCGGCGAACGCATTTTGGGATGCGTGCAACGAGAAAACGAGACCGGCCAAGCCGATCAGGCCGGTGAAAAATTTTACGCAACGCATGGGGATTCGCCTCAATGTCGGATCAAGCAGGCGACAAGCATAACGCCAAGGGCGCATCAATAAAATTTTCGGCAAACTCAAGCATTGGCGCGCTTTTCCACGCATTTTTGTCCCAAACTCCGCTCCAGTGCTTGAGTTTAATAAACTTGCGCTTGGTGAACGGCACTTGCCTGTTAAGATTCGTCTTGCTCCATTCTTCCAGTGGTTGACCATGCGAAACCTCGAACAGCAAATCACCCAATACGCGGCCTATCACCGCGACCGCCGCAATATTGCCAGCCATTTTGTCGGTGTGCCGATGATTGTATTTTCCGTCGTGCTGGCGCTGGTGCCATGGGCAATTGGCGGCGTCAATGCCGCACTGATCGCGCTGGCATTGGCGTCGATTTACTACCTGATTCTGGATCGCGGCCTCGGTACGGCGATGCTGCTATTTCTATTCGTCTGCTATCTCATGTCCATTTACCTCAACGCCGCGGTGACCGCCCACGGTGGCCACGCGGGCGTGGTGCCGGGCTTCGCCGCGCTGCTGTTTGTGGTGGGCTGGGTGATCCAGTTTATCGGCCACAAATATGAAGGCGTGAAGCCTGCGTTCACCGCCGACATCATGGGTTTGGTGATCGGGCCGCTGTTCATCATGACGGAAATTTTTTTCATGCTCGGGCTGAAAGCGCCGCTGAAAAAATATGTGGAGGATCGCGTCGGGCCGCTACTGGCGGCGCGCAATGGCGCGCCAATTGGTCCCGCAGCGCACGACACGGCGGCATGATCGCAGCGATTTTTTCGCACCAACGGGTATGACCCGCCTGCCCGTCAGGAATGCCGGGTTGCATACGCTCGGCGCTGCGGTGGAAGCCGCCGAGCACGCGTTTATCGACGCGAATCTTTTTTTCGGCCATGGCTCAGTGAGCGCCTTCGATGAGGCCGTCTATCTGGTGTTGCACACGCTTTCGTTGCCGCTCGATGAACTCGATGGCGTCTGGGAACGCGCGCTGACCGAAGCCGAGGCAGCCGCCATTGATCGGACCATCCAGCGCCGCGCCACCGAGCGCATTCCTGCCGCCTATCTCACCCACGAGGCATGGCTGGGGCCGTTCCGGTTTTACGTCGATGAGCGCGCGATTGTGCCGCGTTCATTCATCGCGGAATTGTTGCAGGACGAAATGTCGCCGTGGATCGCAGATGCCGCATCGGTCACGTCGGTGCTCGATCTTTGCACCGGCTCGGGGTGTCTTGCCATTGTGGCGGCGATGGTGTTTCCGCACGCGAACGTGCATGCGGTCGATCTCTCGGCAGACGCGTTGCAAGTGGCCAAGCGCAATGTGGATGAATACGCACTAAATGAGCGTGTGACATTGATCGCCGCCGACATGTGGGCGGGGGTCGCCGGACAAAAATTTGATCTTATCGTTACCAATCCGCCGTATGTCACCGCAAAAACAAAGGCCACATTGCCCGACGAATACCGCTTTGAGCCGACAATGGCGCTCGCGAGCGGCGTCGATGGATTGGATCATGTGCGCACCATTTTGGACGGCGCGGCGGCACACCTCAATGAGGGCGGACTGCTGGTGGTGGAAGTGGGCTTCAATCGAAAGGGCGTCGAAGCCGCGTTCCCGCATGTCGCGTTCACGTGGGCCGATGTCAGCGCCGGTGATGGTGTCGTGTTTTTGT
>JANLQC010000101.1:0-2228 GCA_031367575.1 Betaproteobacteria bacterium
CCACGCCATTCAGGCGCTCCGGCTCAAGCACGGTAAGGAGTTCTATGTGCCGTCGATGTCGGCGCGCACCCTGGTCTACAAAGGCTTGCTGCTTGCCCACCAGGTCGGCAAGTACTATAAGGATCTGCAGGATCCGCGTCTGGTGTCGGCGCTGGCGCTGGTGCACCAGCGTTTCTCCACCAACACCTTCCCCACCTGGGACCTGGCGCATCCGTTCCGCCTGATCGCCCACAACGGCGAGATCAATACGCTGCGCGGCAACGTCAACTGGATTCGCGCACGGCAACAGGCAATTGCTTCGCCAGTGTTGAAAGACGACTTGGAAAAAATCTGGCCATTGATTTATGACGGCCAATCGGATTCCGCGAGCTTCGACAATTGCCTTGAAATGCTGGTCATGGGCGGATATCCGCTGGCGCACGCGATGATGATGATGATTCCCGAAGCGTGGAGCGGCCACAAACTGATGGATGAGGATCGCCGGGCGTTCTACGAGTATCACGCCACGTTGATGGAAGCGTGGGATGGACCGGCCGCGATGGCATTCACCGATGGCCGCCAAATCGGCGCAACGCTGGACCGCAATGGCTTGCGTCCCGCGCGCTACATTCTCACCGACGACGATATCGTGGTGCTGGCCTCGGAAGCGGGCGTACTCGATTTTCCGGAATCAAAGATCGTCAAGAAGTGGCGTTTGCAACCGGGCAAAATGTTCCTGGTCGATATCGAAAAAGGTTGCATCGTCGATGACGATCAACTAAAACGCGAACTTGCCACCGCCAAACCCTATCGCGATTGGGTCGCCAAGGCGAGGATCCGTCTCGACGAGTTGCCCGAACCCGCGCCGGCCGAAAAGTCCGCCGTGCCCTTGCTGGATTTGCAGCAAGCATTCGGCTATTCGCAAGAGGATCTAAAAGTCATACTTTCGCACATGGCCAACGCCGGAATCGAAGCCACCGGTTCGATGGGCAACGATTCACCGCTCGCGGTCATGTCGGACAAGCCGCGCAATCTCTATCATTACTTCAAACAATTGTTTGCGCAGGTAACCAACCCGCCGATTGATCCGATCCGCGAAGAACTGGTGATGTCGACCGCAATCACCATTGGTCCACGACCGAATTTGCTCGATATTCACCACACCGATCCCGGCCAATGGCTGGAAGTCGCGCAGCCGGTATTGACGGCCGACGATATGGAAAAAATCCGCCATATCGACATGTTCACCGGCAACCATTTTCGCAGCCACGAACTGGATATTACTTACCCCGCCGCATGGGGCACAGAAGGCATTGAGGCGGCCGTGGCATCGCTGTGCGCGCACGCCGAGGATGCGTTGCGCCTCGGTTACAACCTGCTGATCGTGACTGATCGAAAAGTCGATGTCGATCACGTGGCGATTCCCGCCTTGCTGGCCGTCGGTGCCGTGCATCAGCATCTGGTGAGAAAGGGATTGCGCACATCCACCGGACTGGTGGTGGAAACCGGCAGCGCGCGCGAAGTACATCATTTCGCGCTGCTGGGCGGATACGGTGCGGCGGCGGTACACCCCTATCTGGCGCTGGAAACCTTGCACAACATGCGTGACTATCTGGCGGCGATGGATCCGAAAGAGGCGGAGCAAAAATACATCAAGGCGATCTCCAAGGGCTTGCTCAAAGTGATGTCGAAAATGGGCATTTCGACCTACCAAAGTTATTGCGGCGCCCAGATTTTCGAGGCGGTCGGGCTATCCAGCGAATTCGTCAATAAATACTTCAGCGGCACCGCGTCCAACGTCGAAGGCGTGGGAATATTCGAGATCGCCGAAGAGTCGATGCGCTTGCACCAAAAAGCGTTTGGCGACGATCCGGTGCTGCGTACGCAATTGGATGCGGGCGGCGAGTATGCCTACCGGGTGCGCGGCGAAGAGCACATGTGGACGCCGGATGTCATCGCCAAATTGCAACATTCCACCAAGGCGAATTCCTATTCGACTTACAAGGAATACGCGAAGCTCATCAACGACCAAACCGAACGCCACATGACGTTGCGCGGATTGTTCGAGATCAAAACCGCCGGTACGCCGGTGCCGCTCGATGAAGTCGAATCGGCAAAGGAAATCGTCAAGCGATTCGCCACCGGTGCCATGTCACTCGGGTCAATATCGACTGAAGCACACGCAACACTCGCGGTCGCAATGAATCGAATCGGCGGCAAATCGAACACCGGCGAAGGCGGCGAGGATC
>JANLQC010000354.1:0-3176 GCA_031367575.1 Betaproteobacteria bacterium
CATGCGGGTGAGATACATGGCAACCAAATCGCCAATGAGGTCATTGTCGTCGGCCACCAGCACACACCCGGACAATTTTTCCGGTACCGTGAATTGTCCGGTGGTGTCGCCCACTTCCGGCAACTCGCACGGCTCAGCCATCATCGTTGCGGTAAATACGGTTCCGCGTCCCGGCGTTGAATCGACCGTCACGTCACCGCCCATCAATGCACACAGCATGCGGCTGATCGATAGGCCCAACCCCGAACCACCATGCGTCTGCGCTGGTGTGGTCAAGCGCGAGATTCTTGGCACGCGCCGACGGTGAAAGCGTCAGAATCACATTACCCACCAGGCGACGAAAATCGGTCGGCGCTGAAACGATTTTCATTTGCCCCGCTTCCATCCGCGATTGATCCAGCAGATTGTTGATGAGACTCAACAGGTGCTGGCTGTTATGTTCAACCACATCGGCGAACTGGGCGCGTTCATTCGCGGGCAGCGCCTCATCGGCCATCAATTTGTTGTAAACCATGATCGCGGTCAGTGGCGTGCGCAACTCATGGCTGATATGCGACATGAACTGCTCTTTCATGCGGTAGGCTTCCTGTGCGGCGCGCTTGTCGAAGTCGAGCTGGCGCTTTTCCGCCGACAGCATCAACATCCGCCCGAGCAGCATCGCCAGATACATGAGCAGTCCTGCCAGCAGTGGAAACAGCAACGCGGCTTGCTGGCCGTGCGCGATCAGCGCGGTCGATGTCGCGGCCACCACCAGTACCATGACAATTCCCGACAAATATTCCAGATGCGATCGATCATCGGCGCGCCGCAGGAACGCGCCAAAGGGAATCATGAGCGCGATCAGATACAGCATCGAATCCCACAATGGGTGGTTCGGGGCAAGCACGCTGCCCTGCGCAAGCATTTGGTGTATCAGCGCCACGCCATACAATCCCGCAAGTCGTCCCAGCGGCGTTTCGATGTAGTCGCCCATAATGGCGCTAGAGCTACCCACAAAAACGGTTTTATTGCGCACCGATTTGGCAACCTCTTCAGCGCCTGGGCCACCAAGTGCGGCAACGACCAATTCATGAAATGACATCACCGGAAGTCCCGACGGCGAAACCGGAAAACGCAACTCAACTTCACCGCTCACTGAAATGGGCCACGTTAATTTGCCCAATGAAAGTGATCGTTTATCGCCCGACAGTTTTTCATTCGGATTCGCCACCAGCAGGGCCGCCAGTGAAATGCTCGGCTGACGCTTCCCATAAACCTCGTGAACAAGGGGAACACGGCGCATGGTTCCGCCGGGATCGAGGTTGACGGTATTCACCCCCACGCGGGCCTCTGCAAGTGCCGGAACCGGCAGCGTAATATCCGGCCAATGTTGCGCAGACACTTCATCAACGCCGCGCAGCGCGTTGGTGCCGAGTCGGGCGCGGTATTGTGCGTCACGCTCCAGACCCTGAGTCAATGCCGAGGCCACAATCACGGCGTTGCCGTTTGATTGCAATGCGGCGGCAAATGCCGCATCCCCGGCCCGCGACTCGGCGAATAAAATATCGTAGACAACGACTTTGGCAGCGGATTTACGCAAGTAACCGTGAATCAGCGCGAAAACGTCGCGATCATGTGGCCATGTCCCCAACTGGCTGGCAAGACAGGTGATCGATGATTAATCAAAATAATTGTCCATTACATCGTCGTAATTCAGGGGTCCTGTTGTCGCCGCGACCTGCATGTCCTGCAACGCCAGACTTGCGTTGCGAAAAGGTGACGATTGCGCCGCCAGTAACGCCAATAGCAGCGCGACGACGGCGCTGGCGAAACCTGTCAGCATAAAGCGCCGCGTGTTGGCGCTATTTTTTGCCTTGAGCGGCACCCGTCACCCTCTCACTGCAAAAGATGCCGAGTTGATGACAAGGCAAATGCAAAAACGGCAATTGCGTTGGTGCGAGCACCGCAATATCGTGTGGAAATGCGCGGTCATGCCCGATTCGCGCGCCGTTGTTGGGCTTGATGATCATGGACAATTCTACCCGTCACCGGGGTGTGAAGTCCGCCAACCATCAACGGATCACAAGAGTTGAAATTTCACCGGCGAATGCTGATTGCGGCTAGCGCAGAATGGAGAAACACTAGCACTGGTGCGCATCTTCAGGCATTTAGGAATATTCGCGTTCGACATGTCGGACTTCCGCGTTTAACACCCGCGGATATTGTGACGCTGCATCCGGGGCTGCATTTGCTTCCGCGAGGCGCTTTTGGCGTCATCGGAGCAGCCGAACCATGACTACGTGGACTCTTTGGGATGCAGGGAAACGACGTTGCCGCCATAGCCGACCGACAACAGTTCCGGCGGCTGCGGCCGGCCAAAAAAGTATCCCTGCGCGTTGTCGCAGCCGTGGTCGCGCAGGTACTCGAATTGCGCGCGGGTTTCGACTCCTTCGGCAAGTACCTTGAGGCCAAGGTTGTGGGCGAGCGCAATGATGGCGCCGACGATGGCACCCGCATCCGGATCGCCCGGCAGGTCGGCGACGAATGACTGATCGATCTTCACCGCATCGATCGGCAGGCGCTTCAGGTAGCTCAGGCTCGAATAGCCGGTGCCGAAGTCATCGATTGCGAGTTGCACGCCCAGGTTGCCGATGGCATCGAGTGTCGCGATGGTTTCGGGCCCGTGCTCCATGAGCGCATCCTCGGTGATCTCGAGTTCGAGGAGCTGCGGGTCGAGTTTAGCGGAGGCGAGTGCGCCCTGCATCGCCTTGACGAATCCCTTCTGGCGGAACTGGCGCGCGGTGACATTGACCGCCATCCGCAGCGGGGCGGCACCGAGGCGCTGCCAAAGCGAAGCCTGACGACAGGCCTTTCTCAGCACTTGCTCGCCGATCGCCACGATGAGTCCCGTGGATTCGGCGACCGGGATGAATTCCCCCGGCGGCATCAGTCCGCGCTGCGGATGCTGCCACCGCACCAGCGCCTCGAAACCGACCAGCGCGCCGGTAGCCAGCTCGACCTGCGGCTGGTAGTGAACGATGAATTCGTCGCGCGCGATGGCCAGACGCAACTCTGCCTCGGTTTCCAGCCGGCTGCGCGCGGCGACGTTCATCCGCTCGGCAAAGAACTGGACGTTGTCACGCCCCGCGTCTTTGGCACTGTGCAGCGCGATGTCGGCGTTGCGCAGCAGCAGTCCG
>JANLQC010000180.1:0-2784 GCA_031367575.1 Betaproteobacteria bacterium
CGCCACGCTTGAAGTCAACATTGCCCGGCGGAAATTCGAGCTACGTGGCCGACCAGTATTCGGTCATTTACCTGATTCGTTTCTAGAGGATGCCATCGTGAGATACGGAACCCACCTTGCCTCGGCTGCATTGATTGCAACGTCGTTGCTGCTGTCCGCCTGTGGAGGCGGTGGCGGCACCAGCACTGCCGACATCAATCCCAAGGCAGACCCCGGCCCCGTCGCGGTGGCGGGCCCCGACAGCTTTCTGCTTTTCCCCAATCCGCAGTTGCAAGCCGACGGTAGCGTGCAAATGAATACGGCGGCGTACCAACAGGCTTATTACGCCGCCATCGATCCCACCAATGCGCGCGATACGCTCGCCAAATGGAAAGCCACCAACGGTTTCGACACCGGCAGCGGCACGCAACTGACGTTTGTATTCGGCGACAAGAAAGATTTGGGCTACGGACGGCGCATGAATGCGCGGCGCAACGCCGACGGCACCCTCGCGTTTTTTGTCGAAAATTATCTGATCAAAAACAACGGCGCGTACGCCTATTCGACATTGAATCTCGATGCCGCCGTGGTGCGCGATACGCAATGGTTGGTGGGCGTGAACGCGATTGAGTTCAGCCCCGGCCCGAATGGCGGTGCGGCATTTCCGAAGTTTTATAATTTCAATGCCGTCACCGGCCAGCGCGCGGTATTTGTCGATCTCGATGGCCGTGGCGACAAAGCGATGCCGGGTCCGTGCATCTCCTGCCACGGCGGACGCGGCGACGCGCTCACGCCCAATGATGCCACCGGCAAACCGCGATTCAATCTGGTGCAAAACGGTGCCTCGCAGGCGCGCGGTGACGTGCAGGCGCACATGCATCCGTTTGAGCTCGATGCATTCGATTTCTCCAGCAGCCCCGGATTCACGCGTGCTGAAAGCGAAGCCCCGATGAAAACGGTCAATACCTGGATTCTCTGCACCTATCCCATTGCTGCGGCCTCGACCGCGCCGGAAGACGCCTGCCGACGCGCCGTGAAGCCAGGCGAATGGCAAGGCACGGCGGCGGATCTCATCAAATCCGCGTATGGCGGTGATGGCCTGCCCAACGCCAAATTTGCCGATACTTATGTGCCGGCGTCATGGGTGACGGCGGGTCAATCAACGCTGTACACGGAAGTGGTCGCGCCCTCCTGCCGGACCTGTCACATCATGCGCGGCACCGGCTTGCAATCGGATCTTGATTTCACGTCTTACGCGAAATTTCAGTCGTATTCGGATCGCATCAAGGCGCACATCACGGATCGCGGCAACATGCCGCTCGCCAAGATTGTTTCCGACGCATTTTATTCCACCAACCGTCCCGAGATGGTCGCATCGTTCCTTCAAGAGCAGGGATTTACCGCGAAATCCAGCACCGGTGCGGCGTTGCGGCCAGGCCGCCCGGTTGCCGATGCGGGGCCGTCGCGCGTGGTACGGCAGGGAGCGACAACCATTTCTGCGGCGGGCAGCCTCTATGCCAACGCCTATCAGTGGTCAATCGTGTCAGGGCCGGCGGGCGGCGCCACGCTCACCAACGCCACCGCCGCGCAAGCAACGTTCACCGCGACGCAAAACGGCACCTTCGTTCTGCAGTTGGTCGCGAGCAACGGATCCACGCAAAGCACGCCGGCACAATTCACGGTAGTCGTCAACAACACGCTGTCACCCGCGCCTTCGGCGATTCGCTTTGCCGATATCAAGACCGTGCTGCAATCGACGACAGCCGGCTGTACCAATTCAAACTGTCACAGTGGTGGCGGCGGCGTGACGGCATCGGCACCGGTTCTGTATACGAGCGTTGATCGCAATGGCGATGGATCAATTGATGCGACCGACGATCAGTGGTACTACGCCGAGGTGCGCAGCCGGATAAATTTCACCGATCTGGTTGCAAGCCCGTTGCTGCGCAAGCCCTCCAACAACCATCACAACGGGCTGCTGCGACCTGGATTTAATGCCGCCACCACCCCCGGCGATAGCGCGCGCGCCAGTTATGATTTGTTTCTCAACTGGATTTTGAACGGCGCGCCACAATAAAAAACGGCCTCATGAAAAAAACGGCCTCATGATGGAGGCCGCAATTGAGGTGGTGATTGAGGTGGTGATTGAAGCGGTAAATTGCGACCCGTGCCATTGCCGGTCTTGCGGCTAGTAATTCCGCCTCGGTGCCGTATACGCCTCATTCGGAAACACAAACGGTGGCGTCCTGCCCACCAGCGTCTCGATCAACGCCAATTCCAGATCGGTGTGATTGATGAAGGACGCATTGCGAATATTCTTGCCTTTTGCGCCATCCTTCAAAATATATACCGGTCGATCATGCTGTTTGGCGGTGATACTCTCCTTGCTTTCCGGATCGGTGTTCGATGCCACCTCGGTTGTTCCGTAGCAGGTGCAAAAATAGGTCTGCTCCGGATCCGCCTCGATGTAAAAACCGGTTCCGCGAATACCCACTGTCGCCGTTGGGCTGCGCACCCGCATTGGCGTGTTGCGTGACACCGACAGCAGCGCACCGGACAACATGCGCAATCCGGAAATGATCAGCGAATCCTGTTTTTTCTCGGCTTCGATAATCACGTTGGCACCACCACGCAAAATCATTGCGTTGGTATTCACCACCATCACCAGTTCACTGTCCTTGCCGGTCTTGACGGTATCGCCAGGGACGATTTTTGTATCGAGCGTCGCGGGTTTGTCGTTCACGGTGGCGCTGCCGGAAATGCGATAGATGGATCGATCCGGCGGCAGGCGCGCGGGCTTGCTGC
>JANLQC010000360.1:0-1773 GCA_031367575.1 Betaproteobacteria bacterium
CTCGCGCTCGATCCAGAGCTCGCCCGAAAAAGGCAGCGCGCGTTTGCCGAGCTCGGGTTTTTGCGGATGATTCGGCGCGAGTGTTTGTTCGCGCCCGCCCGCCGGATAATTGGTGATGACAAGTTTGACCGGGTCAAGCACCGCCACCCGCCGCGGCGCAACTTCATTCAAGTGTTCGCGCACGCAATCTTCAAATATGCCGTAATCGATCCAGCCCGATGATTTGCTGATGCCGGTGCGCTGCGCGAATTCGCGATAGGCCTCCGGCGTGTAGCCGCGCCTGCGGCCGCCGGCAATGCTCGGCATGCGCGGATCGTCCCAGCCATCGACATGTTTATCGGTGACGAGTTGGTTGAGCATGCGTTTGCTGGTGACGATATGCGTGACATTGAGGCGCGAAAATTCGTATTGCTTCGGCAACGGATCGGCAAACAAGCCGGCATCACGCAAATGCTCCAGCAGCCAATCGTAGAACGGTCGCTGATCTTCAAATTCCAAGGTGCAAATCGAATGGGTGATTTGCTCCAGCGCGTCTTCCAGCGGGTGCGCGTAGGTGTACATCGGATAGATGCACCATTTGTCGCCGGTGCGGTGATGGTGGCCGCGCTTGATGCGGTAGAGGGCCGGATCGCGCAGATTGATATTGGGTGAGGCCATATCGATTTTCGCGCGCAGCACGAACGCGCCGTCGGGGTGTTTGCCGTCGCGCATTTCGCGGAACAGGCGAAGATTTTCTTCAATGCCGCGCGCGCGCGCGGGCGAATCGCGGCCCGGCTCGGTCAAGGTGCCGCGATATTCGCGCATTTCCTCGGCCGAAAGATTGTCGACGTACGCGAATCCCTTCGCGATCAAGGCTTCGGCAAATTCAAACATCCAGTCGAAATAATCCGACGCGTAGTAGAGATTGTTTTCGCCGCCTTTCGCGTAATCGAAGCCCAGCCATCGCAGACTCTCGAGGATCGAGTCGACGTATTCCTGCTCTTCTTTTTCCGGGTTCGTGTCATCGAACCGCAAGTGGCAACGGCCGCCGTAATCCTCGGCAAGCCCAAAATTCAGGCAGATCGACTTGGCGTGGCCAATGTGCAAATAGCCGTTCGGCTCGGGCGGAAATCGCGTGCGGATTTTTGCCTGATCCACTGCGCCTGCGGCATGGTCGCGAGCGAGACCGGGTTTACCCGCCCATTGGCGCGTGGCAAATTTATTCGCGGCGAGATCGGCGTCAATGATGTTGCGCAGAAAATTGGTGATGTGCGCGCCATCGAGAGTTGCGGCGGTTTTTTCATTGCCGTTGGACATGGGTTGCTTTGGGTCGGATGCGTAATCCGAAATTTTCTCATACGCGGGCGGCAAGCGCCGACGACACGACAGCATGACGACGACTACTGCAAACTCGGCCCCGGCCCGGCGCGCGGTGTCATGTCGGCGATCCAATCGGCGGGCACGGCAAAATTGAGGTTCTGCCCGCTGCGCACCTGAAAAGTGGTGATGCCGATCAATTGCCCGGAAATGTTAAACAAGCCGCCGCCACTGGATCCGGGTGAGATCGGCGCGGTGGTCTGGATGATGGTACCGAGCCTCGATTCCCGCAGTGACGAAACGATGCCTTCGCTGATCGTCAGATCGAGCCCCTGCGGCGCGCCAATCGCGAACACTTTCTGCCCGGTGCGCACATACTGCATCGCGCCGATTTCCACCGCAGGTGCGCTGAAGCCGCCGCCCACCGAGAGCTGGCAAAGATCAAAGGTCTCATCGGCAAGCGAAACGTTGGCCGGG
>JANLQC010000203.1:0-5614 GCA_031367575.1 Betaproteobacteria bacterium
GGTGCCGAAGCGCTTGATTTCTTCATGGCAATGTTCGGCAACCAAGGCGCTCTGCGAGGCAATCGACAATGCCTGGCCAACGCCCAGCGTCACGATCAACGCCAGCACCACCCAGAAGCTGGTCGATGTAAACAACAGCAGGCCGCCCAAGCCGGACACACATAACCCGATGGTGACCAGTTTTTCGCGCGACGCGCCGCGATCCGACATGCCGGCCGCGAACGGCACGATCAACACCATTAACACCGCGTACACCATCAAAATTCTGCCCGACATCGCCTGCGTGCCGCCAATGGAGATGATGTAAAGCGGCAGCAGATAAAAGCACATGCCGGTGAGTGCAATCTTGGCCGGCATCGCGGCGAGGCCGGTCAATACCATGAAACGTCGATTCAGCAACAGGCCGATGAAGTCGGACATTTTTGGCAAGGCGGGTTCTTTTTGGCCGATCCGCACGGGATCAGCGGGAAGGCGGCGGATGATGAAAATGGACACTCCGGCGAGTGCCGCCGCGACGCTGAACGACCATCTGAAACCGATGTTGTCGGCGAGAATTCCGCCAATGGCGGGGCCGCACACCGTCGCCACCATGATTGCGCCAATGAACAGCGCAAAGCCCTTGGCGCGATCACGCGGCGTACTGTTGTCGAGAATATAGCCTTGCGCGGAAACAAACACCATGCCGTAGCCAAGCGCGCACAGGGAGCGCCAAAGCAAAAGATCGTACAAATTATTGGCCAGTGCGGTCGCCACGAAACCCACCGTCGCGATGGTGGCACCGATGAGCATGGTGCGGCGGCGTCCGGTTTTTTCGCTCCACGAGCCCAGGTAGGGCTGCCCGAGTGCCACAATCAGCATGAACAAAACGATCGGCAAACCGATGACGATTTGCGGCGACAGTCCGGGGATCGGTACCAGAAGTTGATTGATATAACCGGGCAGGAACGAGCGCGTCAATTCTTCGGCGAGAATGAAAACAAACAGCGGCGCGCGGATACTTCCGACGCCGGCACCCGTCAGGGGCGGGGCATCGGTTGCAGATCCGAAGCGGAATGTCGCGCGCAACGCCTCCCATTTTTCAACCACTTCCTGGAGTGCGATGCGCCGATCGCTTGATGCGTTCTTCAGTGCCGCCTGCAAATCGCGCGTTAGTTGCTGGTAGCCTGCATTGATTTGCGCGATGCGTCGGTCGAGATGGCTGACAATGCGGCCCACTTCGTCGCGTGTCGACACCGAAATTCGGTTGGTGAAATCGCGGGCGCGGATACGCTGCATGGTTTCGGACAATCCGCTCATGCCACTTTCCAGCCGCGCACCGGCCAGAAAATTCAGCAGTTCGAGCGTGAAAAACAGTGCAACGACCAATACCACCAGCAAATCCAGCGACAGCTCCAGCATGATGTTGTCAACGAATTTCCGGTCAATGCCGATATGCAGCGCGCCGAGCCGTTCACTGCCCTGAACCAGCGGCAGCGAGACGATATATTGCCCACCGACCAGCACCGCGTCGGCGTCGGCGGGCGGCTGATCCATGCGCTCCAGTACACCCGACGATTTGAAGTGTGCGTCGGCACCTGCCGCCTGCCGCCCTTTTTTGTACAGGATGGCCCCTTGGGTGTCGGTTGCCGCCATCGAGGTGAATTCGGGATTGTCCTCGAACACTTCGGCGAACGCCGTATCAACACCGTAGAGCGCACGATAATCGATGCCGGACTCCACTGCCTTGAGAATGAGTTTGCGCACGGTGGCACCGACGGTGACGGCTTTGCGTGCCGCTTCGGGCACCAGTTCCGCCTCGAATGTGCGGTGCGACAGCCACGAATTGATGCCGAGTGCGATCACCACCAAAAGCATGATCACGCCGCTGATTCGCCAATAGATGCGTTGCAGATATTTTGCGTCCATGCGTCAGGTCTTGCGCAGAAGTAGAGAACGCACCCGAACCAGTCCGACCTCGGCCTCCTCGAGGGTCGCGTTCAGGCTGCGCGCATCGCCAACTGCGACGTTGCCGTCCGCGGTGACGATAACGCCATCCACCGCAGAAGCCATGGATCGCATATCGGTTTCAAAGCGGCGAATGACCAGAATGAGTACCAGCGGAGCAAGCAGCGCGATTGCCACCAATAGCGGTATGGCGGTAAACAACAATCGTTTGCCGACGCGCGCGGCGGCGGCATCGACATAGCTGCGGGAATAGCGCACCGCCAGATAGCCGGTGGTGAGGTTGAAATTGTTTTTGATGGCGATGCCGGCGACAAATTGATCCGGCTCGTCGACGAACCAATCCACCTTGGCGCGACCGGCGGTCTCCATCCATGTGGTCGGCACGCTTTGGCCGGTTCGAACGGCGTCGGTACTATAGAGTTGCTTGCCGACGGTGTCGAAAACGTCGATGCCAAGAATCAGGTTGTCGCTGGCGGCCTGTCGTTCCAGCAAACCGCCGAGCATGTTCAATTCGCCGAACGAAAGCCCAAGCGCGAGTGACGCCTGTATGCTGTTTTCAATGGCGTTGGTGACGACGAGTACGCGCGACTTCACGATCTGTCCGACCGTGGATTTATACTTGAAGTAATTGAGAAATGTTGCCATGCCGATTGCAAAAATGCAGACCAGCAATGCGACGAAAACGAATCTCGCCCGTGTCGATGTCATCAACGGCCCTATGCCTAAGCTTTAACTTTAACGATGGGTTAACCTGAACTTTGCCCCGACCCGTTTCGCCATTTCCATTACGCATTGCGATCCGAGTGCGTCCGAATTCGACACGCTTCAATGCGTGCTCGCGTTTGGTTTTCCTGATCACTTGCACCTGTTTTTTGGCCTAGGGGGAAGTTTATCACGGTGTTTCGGGACTGCATCAAGAATCTGTCTTAAGTCCCTGTCTAATTGATGAAAAGTGGCAAAAATCACGGTTTGCCACGATCAAATATGATATTGTTCAAGCGGTTTCTTAAATCCACTTTGGCCGCATACTTTGCAAACATAGCTCGAACGACTGAGGAGAGAAGATGGGGGCAGAGACTCCACCGGATAAAGCAACGGGCGCAGGTGCCAAAACCGATCACTCTGCTGGCACGGATATCGACCGGACCGTCGTTGATCCGCTTGCGCAGAAGCGGCTGCGTGCCGCCGCGATGGCGGAAGCGGATAAGACGATTGCCGATCCGCTGGCGCAAGCTCGGTTGCGTGCCGCCGGGCACCTGACCGCCGCGGATGCTGACAAGACGCTGATCGACCCGGCAGCACATCCGACGATTGCCGATGCTGACGAACGTACCATCATTAATCCTCGTTCCTCCCCGGCGCCGGTGGCCGGCGCACCTGACACGCGACAGCCATCCAGCGGGTCAAATTTGGATGTTCATGGTTCAAAATCAATGACGAACAGCCCGACACGCGGCTTCGCACCGGTCGGCTATGTTCCATTGCCGCCGGCTGCGACATTGGCGTTGCCGGTCGGGTTCAAGTTATTTGAGTATCAAATCGATGTGGTGCTTGGGCAGGGTGGCTTCGGCATTACCTATCTGGCCAAGGACGTCAATCTCAATGTCCGCGTCGCCATCAAGGAATACCTTCCCGAAGATTTTGCCTATCGGTGTACGGATCGCTCGGTGTCCGCCAAGCTTCCGGAAGATCAGGATTTTTATCAGACCGGTCTGGACAGCTTTCTGGAAGAGGCACGAACGCTCGCGACGTTTCGCCATCCGAACATCGTTCGTGTCGCGCGTTTCTTTGAGGCCCATCGCACCGCGTATATGGTGCTGGAGTATGAGCGCGGTGAATCGCTTAAAGCATGGCGCAAATCGCATCCGGACACGCCTGAACGCGAATTGCTGACGCTGTTTTGGCCGTTGCTTGAGGGCCTTTCAGTGGTGCATGAAAGCGGATTCCTGCATCGCGACATCAAGCCCGACAATATCTATGTGCGCGACGAAGATGGCAGCCTCGTGCTGCTTGATTTCGGTGCCGCGCGCCAGACCGCGCATGCGCAGGTGGATCAAACCGGCATCTTCACGCCCGGTTATGGGCCGATCGAACAATATAGCGGCGTTGAGCGTCAGGGGCCGTGGACCGATATCTATGCCCTCGGTGCGACGCTGTTCTGGTTGCTCACCGGCAAGAAACCGATTGAAGCGTCGCTTCGTCTCATCGACCCTGATCCGCAGCCGTCGGTGGAAAAAATGCTCGAAGGCAAGTACAGCGTGGATTTTCTGCGGGCCATCGATTGGGCGTTGACAGTGCAGCCGGAACATCGGCCGAAGGATATGGTCGAGTTTCGCAACAAGCTCTATGCCGCACACGCCGCCAGTCTCGGGCTCGAAGCGGCGTTGAGTGCAGGCGACGAGGGTGACGCGCATGAATTAAAACAAGGCGAGGGCTGGTCGGCGGCGTTGACACAGCCGAAGCTTCTCAAAACCCGCCTGATCCGTTTCGGTCGCGCATTCGCTCGTCCCGCGTCCTGGCCTATTGCCATCAAATTGACGCTGGCGATGGTGTTGACCGCCTTGCTGCCGATGTTGATTACCGCCTATTACAACCTCAACGGCAGTATTGAAGCGGTGTCGAAAAGTGAGTTGCGAAACCTTGAACAATTGTCGCAAAGCACCGCCGGGCGCATTTCGCAATTGATCGGCGACAGTCGAAATCTGGCCAATTATCTGGGAACGGATGACGATTTCGTGGCGTTCCTGAACGCGCCGAATGAAGCGGGCAAAGTGGCGATCCGCGCCAAACTGGAAGGCCTGATCAAGGCCAATCCCGACGTGCAACTGGTGATGGTAATGGATGGCGAGGGCGTAGCACTTGTTTCCAGTGATCCGCAGGTGATGGGCCGCAATTTCAAGTTCCGCGAATATTTCAAATCCGCCATGGAAGGCAAGACTCACGTAACCGGTATCGTGGTCGGTGCGGTCGCCGGACAGGCGGGCATGTTTTATTCCAACCCGGTTTTCAACGCCGACAAAAAAATTGTCGGCGCGGTGGTGTTGCGCATATTGGGATCCTCGATCGGAAAGATTCTGGTTGATGTGCAGCAGGGGCAGAACCGCATTCCGTTTTTGGTCGATGGCGATGGCATCATCATTTATCACCCCAACGAGAAATTGTTGTACAAGTCGCTAATGCCATTGCCCGAAGCGAGGTTAAAGGAAATCATTGCCGACCAACGATTCCGCCGCGACAAAATCGACAGCATCAATCAGCCCGAACTGGCGACGGCGATGATTGGTGCGCGCGTTGGCGGCAATATCAGCTATAGGTCGAGCGTTTCACAAGCCGAAGAAATCGCCGGCTTTTCACCGGTACCCGGGCACAACTGGATGGTCGGCGTCAGTGAATCGCGCGAGTACTTTGAGGCGCCGCTCACCAAAGTGTTCAATACGGTGCTCTACAGTGTGGTCATCGTCGGAATTATTTTCGTATTGCTGGCGTGGTTGCTCGCGCGCACCATCGTCAAACCAATTGAAGAGTTGACCGCCGCCGCACACGCCTTGAAGGGCGGCGACTACGAAAAGGCCACGCTGACAGTTCGCACCACCGACGAAATTGGCCGCCTGGCCCGAACGTTTAACGTAATGATCGACGTGCTGCGCCAACGCGAGCGTGAACGCCGCGG